>VAXF01000177.1 GCA_005888395.1 Actinomycetota bacterium
CCATGCGAAGAAGAAGAGGCCGAGCAATCCGAACACTGCCGACAGGAGCGCGTGGCTGTTGTGCGACTTGTCCGCGTAGAACGTTGCGAACTTCTGCACGGCTCCGACCTTTAACGTGTTCGGCTTGCTGTTCTGCACGCCCGCACTGGCAACTGCGAGTGCAACGAACAAAATCCCAGTGATCCCGGACCAGCGCTTCATCGTCATCGGTCGCCTCCCTCGGCGGAACGAGCACACAGAGGGTGAAGGACAATAGATAGACGGTCAAGGATCCTCCGGTGGGCCGGGGTGGAATCGAACCACCGTAGGCTGTGCCGTCAGATTTACAGTCTTCTCCCTTTGGCCGCTCGGGCACCGACCCTCGGCGCTGAAGATAGCTTCTCCCCCATGCCTACTTTCGACGTCGTCTCGACCGTCGACCATCAGGAGGTCACCAACGCCGTCGACCAGACGCGCCGCGAGGTCGGCACCCGGTTCGACTTCAAGGACACCGGCTCGACGGTCGAGCTGGCCGGCAACGAGATCCAGCTCCATTCCTCGACCGAGGACCGGTTGCGCGCCCTCGTGCAAGTGCTCGAGGAGAAGCTGGTGAAGCGGTCGGTCTCGCTGAAGGCGCTGTCCTACGGCCGCGTCGAGGAGGCGGCCAAGGGCACCGTGCGCCAGACGGCGACGCTCAACGTCGGCATCTCCGACGAGAAGGCCCGCGCGCTGAACAAGTTCATCAAGGGACTCGGGCTCAAGGGCATCTCGTCACAGACCCAGGGCGACCAGGTGCGGGTCTCGGGCAAGAAGAAGGACGACCTGCAGGCCGTGATCGCGGGGCTCAAGGGCGAGGACTTCGGCGTGCCCCTCCAGTTCACGAACTTCCGCGACTGAACACCTGCTGCAGCGGGGGTGGGGTCAGCGGCGCGAGCACGCCTACTGCATAGGACCGGCCTTCGGCCCAGCTCAGCTCGTAGGCGAGCTCTTCGCGCTCGCGCCGGCTCCAGTCGACCGTCGCGCCGGCGCGTGACGCCTGGGCCTGCGCCAGTCGCAGCGCGCCGCCCGACGGGCTCATCGACGATGCCCACAGCAGCTGGTCGGCCGACGGCAGGCCCGGTGAGGCGAACGCGAGGCTCCGCGTCAGTCCGGTGGCGATGATGATCTGCGGCTCGTTGCCGCGGAAGTAGTTGACGAGCGCGGGCACGTTGGCCAACGCTTCCGCAATCCACCCGTCGAGGTAGGACTTCGGGTCGACCGCGGGCCCACCGCCCGGGTGGACCTCGAAGTGGCAGTGCGGCGCGCCGCCGACGGCGTTGCCGCTGTCGCCGACGAACCCCACGACCTGGCCCTGGTGCACCTTGGAGCCGTTCTGCAATCCCTGCACGGTGGCGCTCATGTGCGCCATGTAGAAGAAGGTGCGGTCGGCCATCGTGACGTACGCGGCCAGGCCGCCGAGCCCGGCGTTCTCGTAGCGGAGCACGCCGTCGTACGGCGCGCGGATCGGCGTGCCGTAGGCGGCGAACACGTCGTTGCCCTGGTGCAGGTGGAACGGCGGGCCGCGACGCGGCATCAGCCAGTCGTCGCTCCACCCGGCGTACCCGGCGACCGGGAAGTGGCCGAAGCCGACGATGGCGGCCTCCTGCAACGTCAGCCCGAAGTCCTGCAGTGCAGCCACCGCGTCGAGGAGGGCGCCGGTGTTGCTCGGCTTCGACCGGACGACGGCGTTGATGAGCGCCTGGTAGTTGGGCGGGATCTCGCCGGCGGGGACAGGCTGGTCACCACCCGAGTCGGGCGTGCCGCCACCAGGTGTCGTGGGCGGCGGGGGCACAGTCGAGGGTTGGGGCTGCGATAACGGTGGGGGTGGCGGCTGACCGGGCGGCGCCGTCGGCGACAGGGGCGTGCCCGGGATCGTGATGCCGGGACCCGGTGGCGACGTGGTCGTCGTGGTCGAGGACGACCCCGGCTGGGTGGTGGTCGTCGAGGGTGGCGACGTCGTCGAGGTGGTGGTCGTGGTCGAGAGGAGCGGCACGGTCGGCGTCTCGGTGGCGATGCCTGCCGCGCGCGCCGACACCGCGGCCAGTGTCACGAGCAGCCCCACAGCGGCTGCGACGACCACCCGCCCTCTCATCCCCGTCTCCAGCCCGCGGCCGGCGCCGGCCCTACGACTGCCATTCGCCCGAGTGCAGACGGGCGATCCGGTCCTCGGTCGGTGGGTGGGTCATGAACAGGTTGGCGAACTGCACCTTGCGACCGGTGAGCGGGTTGACGATGTACTTCGTGGCCTGGGCGGGGTCGACGTCCATGGGAATGGCCTTCACGCCCGCTTCGAGCTTGGCGAGGGCACGGGCCAGCGGCTCGCCGTCGTGGATCAGGCGGGCGCCGCTCCGGTCGGCCTCGTACTCGCGGCTGCGGCTCAGCGCCATCTGCATCAGGCCGGCGGCGAGCGGCGCGAGGATCGCGAGGGCGAGCAGCGCAATCGGGTTGGCGTTGCGGTCGTCGTCACCCCCGCCGAACATCGCGCCCCACATCGCCATCCGCGCGATGAACGTGATGCCCATGGCGACGGCCGCGGCGACCGAACCGATGAGGATGTCGCGGTTGCGGACGTGGCTGATCTCGTGGGCCAGCACTCCCCGCAGCTCGTCCCAGTCGCAGATCCGGAGGATGCCCTGGGTGACGGCTACGGCGGCGTGGTTGGGGTTGCGACCCGTCGCGAACGCGTTCGGCTGCTGGTCGGGGCTTACGTAGAGCTTCGGCATCAGCATGCCCGCGGCCTGCGTCAGCTCTCGCACCACGCGGTAGTACTCGGGCATCTCCTGCTCGCTCACCGGGACGGCGCGCGCCGACTTGATCGCGAGCTTGTCGGAGAACCAGTAGGAGCCACCGACGAACACGAGCCCGATGGCGAGCCCGATGATGGCGCCGGCACCGTGAAAGATGACACCGCCGATGATCACCAGCAGGCCGCCCAGCCCCGCCAGCATCACCGCGGTCTTCACCGTGTTCCTGTCCAACGTCTCCTCCTGGGCGGATCCAGGCTACGCGGTACCCAGTGGCGAACGCCTTCAGTCGTAGTACCCGGAGTGGATGTAGATGCACGGGACGCCCTCGGCCTTGAACATGTCGCGATTGCGGCGATCGTCCTCGAATGCCAGTCGGAGGTCGAAGCCGTAGCCGCGAAGGTCCGCGATCGTCTCGCGCTTGAACTCCTGTGCCGCGAGGTAGTCGCCCCAGTCGCGCATGATCAAGAGGTCCCAACGGATGCGGTACCGATCGAGCCACGCAAGCGTCTGCGGCTGCACCCGCTGCGGGCGCCCGGTGAGCAGGACGACCGCCAGACCCGGCTCGAGCAAGTCGACCAGCCGGGCCACGTCGTCGATCAAGGGGTCGTCGCCGCAAGCCTCGAAGAAGGCGTGCCAGTCGCGCCGGCCGCGTTCGAGGTAGTGCTGCCGGTTGACTGCGTCGCTGAGGACGCCGTCGAGGTCGAACACGACCGCGGGACCCGGCGGCACCGCCCCCCTGCGCCATCGCCAGTTCTCGGGTGCGGTCACTCCTCGGGTGGCGCGGCGGCCGCGCGTCGCTTGATCTCCTCGACGACGGCGGCATCGGCGAGCGTGGTGACGTCGCCCAGGGCCCGGCCCTCGGCGACGTCGCGCAGGAGCCTGCGCATGATCTTGCCGCTCCGCGTCTTGGGAAGGTCGTCGGTGAAGATGATCGTCTTCGGCCGGGCGATCGCGCCGATGCGCCGGGCAACGTGCTCGCGCAGAACCTTCCCGTGCGCGTCGTTGGCCTCCTCGCCGCCGCGCAAGGTGACGAAGGCGATGATCGCCTGGCCCGTCGTCGCGTCCTTGGCGCCCGTCACGGCGGCCTCGGCCACCGTCGGATGGTCGACCAGCGCCGACTCGACCTCGGTGGTGGACACGCGGTGGCCGGACACGTTCATCACGTCGTCGACCCGCCCGAGGAGCCAGAGGTACCCGTCGTCGTCGAGCTTGGCGCCGTCGCCCGCGAAGTACCGACCGGGGAACCGGCTCCAGTACGTCTCCTTGTAGCGCTCGGGGTCGGCGTAGATGCCGCGCAACATCGCGGGCCACGGGCGCGTGAGGGTGAGGTAGCCGCCGCCGCGTTCGACCTTGCCGCCCCTGTCGTCGACCACCTCCGCCTCGATGCCCGGGAGCGGGAACGTGGCCGACCCCGGCTTGAGCGTCGTGGCACCGGGGAGCGGCGAGATCAGGATGGCGCCGGTCTCGGTCTGCCACCACGTGTCGACGACCGGGCATCTGCCGCCGCCGATGTGCTGCCAGTACCAGACCCACGCCTCGGGGTTGATGGGCTCGCCGACGGTGCCGAGCAGTCGGAGCGACGCGAGGTCGTGCTTCTCGGGTTCGGCGCTTCCCCACTTCATGAACG
>VAXF01000181.1:0-556 GCA_005888395.1 Actinomycetota bacterium
AGCGGGGATCGGAGGCCGACGCGACCGTCGAGATCCATGTCGGCCCGGTGTCAGGGGAGGCGGCGCGGGTCTGGGTGACGAACACGAGGACCATCATCGACGCGGTCGCCGCCCACCCCGACGTCGTCGGCACCGCGATCCCCGACGACGTGGTGGAGCTGTTCCGGTCGTTCCTCACCCAGTGGGGCGAGGTCGCCGCCGACGCGGAGGAGTTCCGGTGGGCGGCTCGCGCCCGTCCCGCCGACGTGTCGCGCATCGTCGAGCACTGGGTGACGATCGACCGAATGACCGACGAACAACTGGAGCGGCTCGGCATCCACTGGTCGCCGGCCGCGGGCGAGCCGTTCTTCCACGCCCTCACGGCCGGGGTGCTCGAGGCGCTCGGCCGCCACGAGGAGACGCGGCGCCTGGCGGCGCTCCTTGGTGACCAGTGGGCATACCTGCAGCGCGATCGCTGAGACGATCAGGCGCGAACGAGCTAGGAGCGCCGGGCGAGCACGGACAGGTGGGCGCCGTGGGCCATCGGGTCGAGGACCTGACGACTCCATTCGATGCC
>VAXF01000181.1:580-5524 GCA_005888395.1 Actinomycetota bacterium
AGCTCTCGGGGTCGTGGTCCTCGGGGAGGTCGCCGGCGCCGAGGCACAACAGTGCCAGACCGCGTGTGGCGGAGCACGCGGTACACCTCGCCGAACACGGCGGCGTGCTCTGCGCGTGGCACGTGGATCACGGCGTAGTAGGAGACGACGGCCGCGAAGGAGTGGTCGGCGAAGGGGAGCGCGGCGAGGTCACCCTGCACGAACGAGGCCTCGACGCCGAGCGAGCGGGCGAGGTCGAGCTGCACGGGTGAGAAGTCGAGCGCGGTGAGGCGGAACCCCGTGGCGGCGAGGTTGCGGGTTACCGGCACCCCCGCTCCACATCCGGCGTCGAGCACCGGCGCCCCCGGCGGGAGAGCGCGGCGAACATCGGCGAGCAGGGCGACGTCGGCACCGGCCAGGGGACGGGCAGCGAGATAGGCGGTCGCGATGCGGTCGTAGCCCTCCCGCACGCGTGCCTTGGGCTGCTCGTCCACGGAGGGAGCCTCGTGCGGGTCTCGCGGCGCGGCAAGCGATATGCCGCGTCACAGATCCCTCACATCTCTGTGACGATGGGCTCATGTCGGGCGCCGAAGATGTCGAGAGCAGGCATCGAGAGGAGACGGACATGCGCAGGACGGTGTGGCAGGCGGTTGGAGCTCTTGTGGTCACGGCCGCGACCGTGGCCGCGGTCGGGATGCCGGCCGGCGCCGCGACCGCACCTGGGCTGCCGGCGGCCAAGCAGGCGGCCCATGTGGCGATCGAGCGCAGGGTTGCGTCGCTGAACGCGGCCGTCGGCGTCGTCCAGTCGTCGACGTTCCTCGGGGCCGATCAGGCGACGCTCGTCCAGCTGCTGCAGTCGGACGTGTCCGGCCTGCAGCAGCTCGACCAGACGATCCAGGCGGACACCACCCTGCAGGCGGTCCGTGCCGACGCGCGCAAGATCTTCACCGACTACCGCGTGTACGCGCTGATGCTCCCCGTCGTGCACATGGTGCGCGGGGCCGACGCCATCACCAACGTGATCGTGCCAAAGCTCGACGCCGCCGCGGCGCACCTGCAGGACGCCATCACACAGCAGAACAAGTCGAACCTGCAGCCACTGCTCGACGACCTCAAGACGCAGACGGCCGCCGCCCAGCAGCTCGTCAGCGGCCTGCCGGCCGAACTCGAAGCGCTGAAGCCCGCGGACTGGAACGCCAACCATGCGGTCCTCCAGCCCTCGCGCGACAGTTTGCAGAGCGCGCGGCTCGACCTGCGCCGAGCCCGTCAGGACGCTCGCGACATCGTCTCGGGGCTGACCAAGTGAAGGTGATCGCCGCGGTCGCGGCGGCGGGGATCCTGTTCGCCGGGTGCGGGAGCGGATCGAACCACGCGACGGAGGCCACCACGCCTCGGAGCACGGTCGAGACCACGTCGACCTCCACGCCGACGTCGACAACGGCCGGCGCCCCCGCCACGGCGGGCAACTCGGCCTCGATCGCCGCGGCGCAGGAGAGCCTCTCGCAAGCCGACTCGGGCATGTCGTCGCTCGACTCGTCGCTCTCGAGCGCCGACCAGGCGCGGGGCCAGCCCGACGACTGAGCCATCGCGCTCAACTGCCGCTGATGACGTGCTCGAGCCCGTCGAGTGAGGGGGCGAAGTAGTAGGAGCCGCTGACCGGCCGCGTGAACTCCGTGAGGCGGTCGTGGAGCCCGTCGCCGGCGGTGCCGAACATGCGGGCCAGCATCTTGTCGAAGCGGGTCGGGTCGGCGCTGAAGGCGACGAAGTAGAGGCCGTACTCGCCGACCGTGCCGTACGGCGTGCTCCGCCGGTAGATCTCCAACTCCTCGCCGTCGTCCTCGATGACGACGCGCGCGATGTGCGCGGTAGGAGGCTTGACGTCGTCGCCGAGCTCGACGCTCCACTCCTTCGTGCGTCCGATGACGCCCTCCTGCTGCGGTTGGGTGAGCGCGTGGAAGGCATCGAGGTCGTGCACCCACTTCATCGTCATGGCGAACGAGCCGCGGGCGCCCGCCTCGGCGTCGGGCACGAGAGCGACCTCGACGGCCTCCTCGACGGGCGGGTTCTCGGTGCCGTCGATGAACCCGGTCAGGTCGCGGCTGTCGCGGTACACGAAGCAAGGTTGCTCGGCTGCGAGGGAGCCCGCGCGCTTCATGCTTTTGACGATCTGACGCGCCATGTCGAGCTCGAGGTCGGGACCGGCGCCGTGGATCCAGATCCAGATGTCGTGTTGGGTGGCGGGCGCGTGCGAGCCGGCGGGGTCGCCCACGGGCTGGAACGCGTGCAAGGCGGCCGGCGCGTCGGCCGGCGCGAGGCGCCGCCACACGTCGGGCCCGAACGCGACCACGACGTTGGCCCCGCCCGCGGTAACCGCCGGCTCACGGAGCCCGGCCAGCGCCGCACCCACATCCTCTGGCGTGGCGTCGGGCCGGAGGTCGAACTCGAGGTGGTAGTGGTGACGGGCACCTTGGGCGAATATCCCGGGTTGGGCGGCGTCCATCGCGGCAGGCTACGGCTAACGCAGGTTGATCAGCGCGACGCCGCCCGCGACGAGGAGCCCGGCGACCAGACGGCGGCGGCCGAAGTGCTCGTGGAACAGCACGGTGCCGATGATCACCCCGACGATCACACTGGTCTCGCGCAGGGCGGCAACAGCTGCGAGCGTCCCACGCGTCTGGGCCCACAACACGATGAAGTACGCGGCGAAGGAGAGCGCACCGCCAAGGCTGCCCAGTCGCCAGTTCGAGGCCGACGCCTCACGCACCCTCGCGCGCTGCGCGACGAACGTGTACAGCGGGAGGGGTACGGCCTCGGCCAGCATGAGGAGGGCGGCGTAGCCGGGCACGTTGCCGGAGCGCCGGACGCCGAGCCCGTCGATCACGGTGTATGTGGCGATGATCAGCCCGGTGCCGAACGCGAGGAGCAGCGTCGGGGGACGGCCGGTCGCCACCCACTCGCGGATGTGGGCCAGGCTGACGAGCCCAGTCGCCACCAGCACGACACCGACGGCCTCGCCCGCGCCCAGCCGCTCGCCGGCGAAGGGCACGGCGAGCAGGGCGACCACCAGCGGCGCCGTGCCGCGCGCGATCGGGTACACCTGGTTCAGGTCGCCGACGCGGTAGGAGGTCATCAGGAACAGCTGGTAGGCGACGTGCACGACGGCGGACGCGACGAGGAACGGCCACGCCGCGGCCGCGGGGAGACCCACGAACGGCGCGGCCACGAGCGCGATGCCGCCGGCCGCCAGCTCCAGTGCGACGAAGCCGACCAGCGGGTCCTTCACCGACTTCGCCAGCGCGTTCCACGTCGCGTGCAGCGCGGCCGCGCCGAGGACGGCTGCGGTGACGACGCCGGGCATGCCAGACAGTCGCGCGTCCCAACCCGTTGACGGCTGGGATTAGCGGTGGTAGGCCTATAACGCCGTTACAGAGATCCTGGGAGGGACGGTGGGCGACCGCTACACGGTGATCTCCGCCGATTGCCACGCCGGCGGGCAGCTCCAGGAGTACCGCGCCTACCTCGAGCCTCGCTATCGCGACGAGTTCGATACGTGGGCCGCCACCTACGAGATTCCCTATGACGACCTGAAGGGCCCCAACGGGAGCCGCAACTGGGACTCGGCCCGTCGCCGGCGCGAGCTCGAGGACGACGGGATCGTGGCCGAGGTGATCTACCCCAACACTGTCCCGCCCTTCTACCCGAAGGCGTCGCTCGCGCTGCAGCCCGCCACCACGGACGCCACCGAGCTGGCCCGCCGCTGGGCGGGCTTGCAGGCTCACAACCGCTGGCTGGCCGACTTCTGCGCCGACGCGCCGGGCCGGCGGGCCGGCATCGCCCAGGTCACCCTCCACGACCCGGTGGCCTCCGCGGCGGAGGTTCGCTGGGCGCGCGGCGCGGGCCTGCGCGGCGTGCTCCTGCCGGGCGCGCCGCCCGGCTCGGGGCTGCGACCCCTGTACGACCCCGTGTACGAGCCCATCTGGCTGGCGTGCGAGGAGACCGGGCTCCCGGTGCACTCGCACAGCGGCAGCGCGGTGCCCGACTACGGCGACGGCCCCGTCGACAACGTGATGTTCCTCGTCGAGGTCACGTGGTGGGCGAACCGCAACCTCTGGCACCTCGTGTTCGGCGGCGTGCTCGAGCGCCATCCCGGGCTCCACGTCGTCTTCACCGAGCAGGGCACGGCCTGGGTGCCGGAGCGGCTGGCGACACTCGACTACTTCCACGGCCGCATGGCGGCGTCGTCGGGCTCGCAGGAGGAGGAGTGGGGTCGCGAGGTGGTCGGTGCGATGTCGCTCACCCCGAGCGGGTACTGGCGGCGGCAGTGCCACCTCGGGTCGAGCTTCATCCGCCCGGCCGAGGTGCCCCTCCGGCACGCCGTCGGTATCGACAAGATCATGTGGGGGAGCGACTACCCGCACCGCGAGTCGTCCTTCCCCTACTCGCGGCTGGCGCTGCGGCTCAGCTTCGCCGGCGTCGACCCTGCCGAGGTGCGGGCGATGGTCGGCGGCAACGCCGCCGCGCTCTACGGGTTCGACCTCGACGCGCTCCAGCCGATCGCCGACCGCATCGGCCCGACGGTCGCCGAGCTCGCAACGCCCGTCGAGCCGGCCCAGATCCCGCCCGACGCCGACCGTTGCCCGGCCTTCGCCGGTGCGACCTGAAAGGATCAGGATGAACCGAGTTCGCTACGGCGCCCGCTCCGAGGAAGAGCTTCGCAACCGCGAGCTCGAGGCGACGTCGGTGGGCGCGTGGGCGACCACGCTCACGGCCATCTACGAAACCGATCCGGATGTGATCGCCGCCGTGCTCCCACCCCCGCTCGAGCCACCCGACCAGCCGCTCGCGCGGATCACCATCGCCACAGTCGACATCGAGGGCCTGCCGACGTTCGGGGCGGCGACGGTTGCGGTGGGGGCGCAGCACGAAGGAACGATCGGCGACTACGCCCTCGTCATGCCGATGACG
>VAXF01000181.1:5538-6573 GCA_005888395.1 Actinomycetota bacterium
AGCAGTCGGTGATCGGCGGCCGCGAGACCTTCGGCGAGCCGAAGAAGCTGGCGGTGGTGACGCTCACTCGCGAGGGCGACAGCGTCACCGGTCGGATCACCCGCCTCGGTACGACGTTCGCGGAGGTCACAGGGCAGGTGGTCGAGACGCTCCCGGCACCACCGGACGGAACCCGCACCGCGTTCTACTTCAAGTTCCTGCCCGCGCCCGACGGCAAGGGGTTCGATGCCGAGCCGTCGCTCGTCTACTGCCACCGCGACGAGACGACGCGTCTGCTGCAACGGGTCGAGGGAAAGGTCACGCTGCGGGAGTCCCGGTTCGACCCCGTCGCCGACATCCCCGTGGGCCGCATCGTCGAGGTGACGTTGGCGGAGCGCCGCAGCGTGCAGCGAGGCGAGATCGTGACGCACGTGCCGGGTGAGTGGCTGCGGCCCTACGTCCACCAGCGCTACGACGACCTCTCGCCCGTCGGCGAGGACTAGCCGTGCAGAGGCTGGACGGGCGCGTCGCCGTGGTGACTGGCGCTGCGAGCGGTATCGGGCGGGCGATGGCGGAGCGCTTCGCCCGCGAGGGCATGCGCGTCGTGCTGGCCGACGTCGAGGAGCCCGCGCTCGACAAGACGGTGGGAGAGCTGCGCGCCAATGGGCTCGACGTCACCGGCGTGCCGACCGATGTCCGCATGTATGCGTCCGTGGAGGCGTTGCGCGATGCCGCGCTCGCGGCCTACGGCACGGTGCACGTCGTGTGCAACAACGCCGGGATCGGGGCGGGCGCCGAGGGCCCGATCTGGGAGCACGAGCTCAACGACTGGCGCTGGGCGCTCGAGGTCAACCTGTGGGGCGTCATCCACGGGATCAATGCCTTCGTGCCGGTGATGCTCGAGCAGGGCGACGAGGGGCACGTGGTGAACACGTCGTCGGGCAACGGCGGGGTCGCCCCCTTGCACACCACGCCGCAGTACGCGGTGACCAAGTCGGCGGTCGTCACGCTCACGGAGTGCCTCTACGGCCGGCTGGACGCGGCGGGTGCGCCGGT
>VAXF01000182.1 GCA_005888395.1 Actinomycetota bacterium
GAAGCTCTCGTTCGAGGTGTTCTCGAGCAGCCGGCGCACGAGGTACGCCATGCCCGGCACGAGCTCCCCCACCGGCGCGTATACGCGCACCCGCAGGCCGAGGCGCCGGATCGCCGCCTGCACCGGCTCGGCCATGCCGTAGAGCATCTGGAGCTCGTAGCCGTGGTCGGGAACGCCGTGGGCTCGCGCGTAGCTAACCGCGTACGCGAGCGAACGGAGGTTGTGGCTGCCGAACGCGGCCCGCACGTCACCGTGGCGGTCGTGGAGGAGACGCACGCAGCGCTCGTAGTTGGCGTCAGTCTGCTCCTTGTGCTCGAACACCGGCACCGGCCACCCCTCGGCCTGCGCCACGACGGTCTCGGTGTCCCAGTAGGCGCCCTTCACCAGCCGCACGCTCACCGGCGTCCTTCGGCCCGCCGACCAGGCGACCACGTCGGCGAGGTCGTCGTAGGAGTCCTTCAGGTACGCCTGCACGACCACACCGGCCTCGAGCCCGTCGAGCGCGGGCTCGCTGACGAGCTCGCGGAACAGCTGCAGCGTCAGGTCCTTGACGTCGTAGTGCTCCATGTCGAAGAAGACGCACGCGCCGGCGTCGGCAGCCCGCTTGAGAATGGGGCGCAGCCGGGCCTTTGCCTGCGTCAGCCCCTCGTCGCGCGTCAGCGGCCCGTAGAGCGACGCGAGCGCGGTGGGCTTCACGCTGACGTTGACGCGCGCCAACGAGCCGACGTCGTCGCGCTCGAGATGGTCGTCGGGTGCCCAGCCGACCGTCGCGTCGATCAATGCCTCGAGCAGGCGCTCGACCCGCGCGCCGTACGCGTCGGCCTCGGCCTCGGTGACGGTCTTCTCCCCTAGGAGGTCGACGGTGAACGCGCTCCCCTGCCGCCACAACCGGTGCAGGCCCGCAACGGTCTCCTCCGCGGTCGTGCCGACGATGAACTGCTCGGCCATGCGCCGGATGTTGCGGCGGGCCACCGCGGCCGAGACGTGGGGTCCGAACGGGACATGGTCGACCAACCCCAGGCCGAGGTCCATGGCCCGTGGCACCTCGACGCCCTCGAAGTACTCCTCGAGATGGCGGAGCACGTCGGCGTCTCCGGCGAGGGCGGGAAAGACGTCGACGAACCGGAAGAGCTCGGTCTTGAACGCCGGGTGGCCCATGGCCCAGGCGAGCATGCGCTCGCTCCACCACGACAGGTGAAAGACGCCGGCCCGCTCGCCGGAGCCGAGCTCGGCGATGCGGCGGGCCAGCGCGCCGGCATCGGCATCGAGCCGGGCATCGCGCGACGACGCCACATGATCACCGTACCGGGACCAGACTGAGCCCGTGGCGACGGGGACCGAGGTCGTGCTCGTGCGCCACGGCGAAACCGAGTGGAGCCGCATGGGCCGGCACACCAGCCACACCGACGTCGCGCTCACCGACACCGGCCGGAGGCAGGCAATCGCAATCGGCGAACGGCTGCGCACGCAGGACTTCGCCCTCGTCCTCACCAGCCCGCTGTCGCGCGCCGCCGATACGTGCCTGCTGGCGGGATACAGCGATGTGGCCCACGTGACCGACGACCTACGCGAGTGGGATTACGGCGAGTACGACGGACGCACCACCGCCGACATCCGGCGCGAGGTGCCGGGCTGGGCCGTGTGGACGCACCGGGTGCCGGGCGGCGAGACGGTCGAGCAGGTGGGCGAGCGCGTCGACCGCGTGATCGAACTGGCCTGCGCCGCGCGCGGCAGCGTCCTGCTCTTCGGCCACGCCCATGCGCTCCGCGTGCTCGGCGCGCGCTGGTGCGGCCTCCCGCCCGGCGAGGGCCGTCTGCTCGCCCTCGACCCCGCCACGGTCTCGGTGCTCGGCTACGAGCGCGAGACCGCCGTCATCGTCCGCTGGAACTCTCCCTAGGGTGACGCCGCCCGGCCGCGCAGGCGGAAGGGCTCGCGCAGCCGGAGGACGGCACCGGCAGCGACGCCGAGGCCGATGCCCAACGAGACGGCGACGGCGGCGCGGTCGATCACTCCCGGGAACGCGAACGGCAGCTGCGAGCGGCTGAGGACGGAGATGTCGGTGAGCCCGCCGAAGATGGCGATCACGAGGCCGGCTGCGGCGGCGCCAATGAGCCCGCCGTCGTCCTCCCGCTGCAGCCAGCCGATCGACGCCGCGCCCACCAGCCACGCCGCCAGCGAGAAGATGCCGCCCAACAGCGCCCGCGCCACCTCGACGCCGAGGGCGTCGTGCGACGCCGTCGTCTGCCCGATCGTGCGCACGAGGTCGGTGGCGACGAGTACGGCCACGCAGCCCGCGAGCAGCCGGCCCCAGCGCTGCGCCCGGGCCATCACCACCGCGGCGACGAGGAGCGCGAGCGCCACCGCCAGCCATGGCAGCGGGCTCCCGGGTGGCATCCAAGTGATGCGCCCGTCGACCAGGACCGGACGCCCGCCGTGGCGAAGCTCGATCGTCCACGACGTCACGACCACCCGGGTGCGTCCGTGCGTCCCGCGCACGATCTCGGACGCCTTGCCCTCCCAGCGCGTGCGGCGATCGCGCCAGCGCGCCACATGCCCGCTCGAGATCTTGTGCCACGTCGGGGTCGCGGCGGCGTCGGCCTGGGGTGGCAGCGTCGTCGCGGACGCGCCGAACGGGAGTGGACGGTTCTGGTACAGCGAGGGCGACCGGCGGTTCTCGAAGACACCCGCCGGCCCCACGCGGAGGTAGGGCTCCCCCTGGTAGCCGAGCACGACCACCTCGGTGGACGTGTGGTTGACGAGCTCGATGCGGCGCCCGAGGTCGAGGAGCCGCAGGCGCAGGCCCGCGACCGCGGGCGTGACAGCCAGGATCTCGCTGCGGTAGTTCGTCGGTTGCACACCGGCGACGGTGTGGGCCTCCGCCGGGGCAGGCGTGCCCGCGACCAGGACCACCGCGACCACACCCGCGAAGGCGATGACGGCGTCGAGCCGGCGCGGTCGCACGCGCCCTCGTCAGCGACGGCGCCGGCGTCGCGCCTGACTGCGCGCCTGACTGCGCGTCGGTCGACGGCCCGAGCGCCGCCGGCGCAGCAGCCTCGGGGTGAAGCCGAGCGCCAGGGCCAGCGCGACGACGAGGACGACGATCAACACCGTTCGCCCCGTCGAAGAGCCCTTCGAACCCGCGCTCGCGAGATGCGCCGGTGTCGTGGCACCGAGGTAGTAGCCGCCCTGCGTGAACGACGCGCCCAGTGTCGTGGGATCGACGATGCGCACGTCGACGATCGGCTTCCAGCTCCTCCCGTCGGACGAGTAGAGGAACGACGTCGCCCGCACGGGCATCCGCAGGATGATGTTGCCGGCGGCGGTCAGCCGGTCGATCGCAGCGCCGGACGGCTGGTAGGACAGCGCGATGCGATAGGCGTTGCCGTCGGCAGCCGACCGTGCGGGCACAGGCGTCAGCCGCGCCGGGTCGAGCGGCGTCACCCGCACCTTGATCGCGTTGTCGTTGCCGTGGCGGGGCACGGCGGCGCCCGCCGGGAAGTTGATGATGAGCTGGCCGTCGTCGGTCGCAACGCCACCGTTGGGAGTCACGCCGTCGTTGAGCTGCACGGTGTAGTCGGCGGCCTTCGGCTTGACGTTGCCGGCGGCGAAGTCGGGCGGCGGGTTGACCCAGCGGTAGGGCGCGGGCGGGATGTAGCCGTCGAACAGCGGACGGGCGCGGTGCCCGGCCACGATGGTGAGCGCGACGACAGCGACGTACGCGCACACGATGGCGACGCCGGTGCGCAGCCCACCTGTCCGCGCCGGCACGCTCATTGCTCGATCGGGAGCACCGAGAGGGGGCGGGTCGCGTACGCCGGCGGCCAGACGACGGCCCGGGTCCGAGGCGCGACCCACTCCCAGATCACGCTCACGGCGCGGCGGTTCTCGCCCGCGTCGACGGCGCCCGGCGGCCCCAGGTCGAGACCCGAGCCGTTGGCCAGGCTGCCCGTCGGCAGCTTCACGAGCAGCGCGGCACGCGCCACGGCGGCGGGCGTGAGCGCGTGGGCCGCCGGCAGCACGTCGACGAGTAGGGCGTAGGTGTTGGCGAAGCCGGAGAGCGCCGGGGCGCTCATGTCGTCGCGGTACAGCGCCCGGTACCGGCCCGCCGCCCAAGCCAGTGCGGCGCGCGCCTGCGGCCGGAGCGTGTCGGTGCGCACATCGGCGGCGTCGGGCTTGTCGGACGCGAAGAGGCCGACGGCGCCCGGGCCGAGCCGGTCGCCGAAGGCGGGCATGCAGTAGCTGGAGCTGGTGCCGATACTGGCGAGCAACGGCAGATGAGCCGCGATCGTCGCCTTGCGCAGGGCGACGCCGTCCTCGATGTAGGCCACCACCACGAGCACGTCGGGACGGACGGCGGCGATGCGGGTCACCAGCGCGAGGAAGTCGGCGGCGTGAGGGTCGTACGGGAACGCACCGGCCATCACCTGCCCGCCTCGGCGCAGCTCGGCACCGGCGCCGCCGCTCACCGCCCGGCCGTAGGCGTCGTCGACATACGCGATCGCGTAGCGCAGCGGCCGGCGCGGCAGCTTCGGGCCGACCTC
>VAXF01000088.1:0-2728 GCA_005888395.1 Actinomycetota bacterium
TGCGGGAGTGCCTTCGGCGATGACCCTTCCCAGCTCCAGGGCGTAGATGCGGTCACAGAGCCCCATCAGGAGCGGCATGTCGTGCTCGACGATCAGCACCGAGCAGTCGAGCTCGTCGCGGATCTGGCGCAGCAACGGCCCGAAGGCCTCCGCCTCGCGCTGGGCCACGCCGGCCGTGGGCTCGTCGAGCAGGATCAGCTTCGGCTCGGTGGCGACCTGGGCCGCGAGATCGCAGATCCGCCGCGTACCCGTCGACAGCTCCGCCGTGCGGGCGTCGGCCCAGGGCACGAGTCCGAAGCGGGCGATGAGGTCGTCAGCGGCTCGACGGGTCCGGCGCTCGCTGCCCCGTACCCAGGGCGCGGCGACCATGGCCGAGAGGATGCCGACCTTGTGCCGTTGCGCGAGCGCGACCTGGATCGTCTCCCGCACGGTGAGCCCGGCGAAGAGGCTCGCGTCCTGGAAGCTCCGGGCGAGACCGAAGGCGGCGCGGAAGTCGGGGGCCAGGTCGACCACGTCCGTCCCGAACAACGTCACCGACCCGCCGGCGGGGCGGAGCACGCCCGAGATGACGTTCATCAGCGTCGTCTTGCCGGCGCCGTTGGTACCGATGAGGCCCACGATCTCGCCGGGCCGGACGACGATGTCGGGCTGGTCGAGGGCGACCACCCCACCGAAGTTGACGCGGACGCCGCACACCCGCAGCGGCAGGGCCGGGTCCGCGGCCGCCCGGGCCGTCTCGGCGCGTGCGGCCTGCCGGTCGAGGTAGCGCTGCCAGAGTCGCTGGGCCTCGCCGGCGATGCCGTTGGGGAACCGCATGACGGTGCCGACCACACCCGCGCCGGCGAGGAACAGGTAGAAGCCGAGGTTCTGGCCCAGGCTGCCGAACAACCCCGACACGTGCGGGCCGACGAAGAACGTCAAGCCGTAGAGGACGACCGCGGCTGCCACCGCTCCGCTGATCGACCCCAGGCCACCGATCACCGGGATGGCGAGGATCGCCACGGACACGTCGGGAGTGAACTGCGTCGTCGACAGTGCCTTCCACGCGTCGGCCCACAGCACCCCGGCCACGGCCGAGAAGAAGCCGGAGACGGCCAGCACCGCCAGCTTCACCGCGGCCGGGCTGACACCGAACGCGGCGCTGGCCCGCTCGTTGTCCCGCACCGCCACGAAGAGCCGGCCCGGGCTCGACCGGCGCAACGCGGCACACATGAGGACCGCCAGGGCGAGGACCACCAACGCGACGTAGTAAGCGGCGAGCTGGGAGTTGGCCGCCGAGGCCGGGCGAGGTCACCGTGCGCGCCAGGGCGTTCTCCCCGCCGATCCAGGACTGGTGGTACAGCCAGTCCTGCGAGATGACCGCCAGTCCCAACGTCGTCACCGCCAGGGTGAGGCCCTTGATCCGCAGGGCAGGCAACCCCACGAGGACCATCACGCCGGCACCGATGGCCCCCACCCCCAGGACCAGTGCGATGAGCGTCCAATCGGACGCGCAGCGAGCGGTGAGGTACGCGCCAATGCCGACCAGCGCGAAGTTCCCGAGGCTGACCTGGCCGCCCCAGCCCAGGAGCATCGTCAAGGCCACGCCGAGCAGGGCGTAGATCAGGACGAGCGCCAGCAGGAACTCGCGGCCGCTCGTATGGAAGTACGGCAGCTGCGGCCACGCGACCAGGGCAACGAGCCCGACCACCCCGAGCCACACCGGCTGGTAGCGGATGAACGCCCGGTGACGGAGCGACTCCGCGATCCGCGTGACCGGGAGCTCTTCGACGGCCGCGCCGGACAGCTCGAACACCTGGCCGATCGCCCGACCCCGCAGGAACACGATCAACAGGATCACCACGAACACCGCGAGCTCGGCCTGGGTGGCGTTCGAGGTCTGCGCCGACACGAGCTGGCTCACCACGCCCAGGAACAGACCACCGGCCAGCGCACCCGGGAGCGACACGAACGCGCCGAACGCGGCCGCGCCCAGCGTCAGCATCAACAGGTACGGGCCAAGCGATGCCACGTTGAAGGTCGCCTGGTTCGGCGCCTGCAGGATGGCCGACACCGCTGAGAACGCACCCGCCAGCGCCCACGTCAGTGCGCTCACCCGCGACACGGAGATCCCGCACAGCCGCGCCGCATCCTGGTTGTTGGCCGCGGCCCGGATCTGCTTGCCGTACACCGAGTACCGCATGAACAGCGCCAGAGCCGCGACCAGGACGGGCACCAGGATCGCCGTCAGGATGTTCATTCCCGTCAGCCGTACGCCACCGATGTGCACATCCGAGCCGAACGGCTGCGGGTACACCGTTGTCCGGCTCGTATCGGGGTTGAGGTCGGGGATGAACGTCAGCGCGAGCAGGACCTGCGATATACCGACCGACACCAGCAGCAGCCGCAGCGGCGACTTGGTCTTCCGTCGCAACGGGCCCACGATGAAGCGGTCGAGGAGGAGTCCCGTGGCCACGCCGACGGCGAGCGCCACGGGCAACGCGGCCCAGAAGCTCCAGCCCCAGTCGAGCACCCACTTCGCCAGCAGGAGTGCCGACAGCGTCCCCATCTGGGCGTGAGCCAGGTTCAGGAAGCGGTTGGACTTGTAGACGAGCACGAGCCCGACGGCGAGCAACCCGATCGTGAGGCCATTGAGCAGTCCGAGGACCAACGCGCCGGCGCTCATGTTCCGGCCCTCCTCGGATGACAGCGCTTCATGGCCTGCACCCCGTAGACCGACCTCCCCAAC
>VAXF01000088.1:2765-24800 GCA_005888395.1 Actinomycetota bacterium
CCTAGTTCGCGCTCCGATGGGGCGCCACTGCGAGGAGCGGCAAGCGGGCTTCCACCAGTCCTCTCAGCCGACGATGACGGGCAGCTTCTCCCAGCCGCGCACCGTGGATGTGCGGGCCTGGACCGCGTTGTCGCAGTCGACCTCCCACTCGGGGAACCGCTGCAGGACCTCGTCGAGCGCCACCCGGCCCTCGAGGCGCGCCAGCGCGGCGCCGAGGCAGAAGTGGATGCCGTAGCCGAAGCTCAGGTGGTGGCCCATGCGGCGGTGGATGTCGAACCGGTCGGGGTCTTCGTACTGCCGCTCGTCGCGGTTGGCCGAGCCGTTGAGCAGGAGCATGATGCTGCCTTCGACGACCCCCTGCCCGTGGTGTTCGACATCGCGCGCGACGTATCGGGCCTGCAGCGGCGAAGGCGCTTCGTACCGGAGGATCTCCTCGATCGCCTGGGGGATGAGCGAGCGGTCGGCCGCGATCTCCCGCCGCTGGTCGGGATGTTCCGCCAAAAGCTTCCCGGTCCAGCTGATCAGCCTCGTGGTCGTCTCGTTCCCCGCGCCGGCCAGCAACCCGACGTAGATGAGGATCTCATCGCGGGTCAGCCGCCGGGTGGTACCGGTGTGGTCCTCGAACTCGGCGTTGAGGAGGTCCGTCATGAGGTCGTCCGACGGGTGGTCGGCCCGCCAGTCGACGTACTCGCCGAAGACCTCGTTGGCGAAGTCATCCTGGGTCGGCGCCGGCTTGCCGGTGTCGGTGCCGTCGGCGAGACGCAGGCCCTCGTCGAGCTGCTCGCGGATGGCCTCCTGGTCCGCCTCGGGGATGCCCAGCAGCATGCCGATGGTCCGCATCGGCATGTAGACGCCGAGGTCGCGTACGAAGTCGAAGTGGCCGGTGCCCACGAGGGGGTCGAGGGTCTCGGCGCAGAACGCTCGTACCTTGGGTTCGATCGCGTTCATGCGCTTGGGCGTGAACACCCGCGAGAGCAGAGCGCGGTGGAGGTCGTGCGAGGGCGGGTCCTCGAAGAGGATGCTCCCCGGCGGGATCTCGATGTTGGCCTTGAGGATCTCGAGCACCGAGCCACGACCGGACCGGTACGTGTCCCAGTCGATCAGCGCCTTCTCGACGTCGTCGAAGCGGGTCAGGGCGAAGAAGTCGTACTTGTCGTTGTAGTAGAGCGGCGCCTCGTCCCGCATCCGCTTCCACACCGGGTAGGGATCGGTGTCGATCTCGAAGTCGTAGGGGTCGTAGTACACGCCGCTCTCGCTCGTGGTCGTCATGGCTTCGGCCACGCCAGCGACTTGATCTCGAGGTACTGGTCGAACCCGGCGACGCCGTTCTGGCGGCCGATGCCACTGTGTTTGTAACCGCCGAACGGGATGTCGGCGCCGTGGTAGAGGCCGCCGTTGATGCTGAGCGTTCCCGTGCGAATGCGGCGGGCCATCGCCAACGCCCGCTCGAGCGATCCCGAGAAGATCCCTCCGGACAGCCCGTAGACGCTGTCGTTGGCGACCCGCACGGCGTCGTCGTCACCCTCGTAGGGGATGACGACGAGGACCGGCCCGAAGATCTCCTCCTGGGCGATCGTCATCGAGCTGTCGACATCGGTGAACATCGTCGGCTCGACGTACCAGCCCTTCGGGTGGTCCTTCGGGCGGCCGCCGCCGAGGGCGAGCGTCGCGCCCTCCTTGACGCCCTTGTCGATGTAGCCGAGCACCCGGTCGCGCTGCTTGGCGGAGATCAGCGGGCCCATCATCACGTCGGGACGCTGCGGGTCGCCGTACGGGGCGGCGCCCAGGTACTGCTTCAGCAGCTCGACGCCCTCCTCGTGGCGCGAGCGGGGGAGGAGCATGCGCGTCGGGATGGCGCAGCCCTGGCCCGCGTGGAAGCAGACGGCCATTCCTGTGAGTAGTGCCGTCGTGAAGTCGGCGTCGTCGAGCACGATCGTCGCCGACTTGCCACCGAGCTCGAGGAACACCCGCTTCATTGTCGCCGCGCCCTTCTCCATGATCCGCTTCCCGACGGCGGTCGAGCCGGTGAAAGAGATCATGTCGACCTTGGGCGACAGGGTCAGCTCCTCGCCGACCAGGTGGTCCGACGACGTGACGACGTTCAGGACACCGGGCGGGATGTCGGTGCGCTCGACGACGAGGCGACCGATGCGCGTCGCGTTCCACGGCGTGTCCGGCGCCGGCTTCAGCACCACGGTGTTGCCGGTGGCGAGCGCCTGGCCCAGCTTGTTGAGCGTGACCTCGAACGGGAAGTTCCACGGCACGATGGCGCCGACGACGCCGACCGGTTCCTTCCAGACCTGGCGGGTGTTCGGCTCGCCCTGCTGACCCGGTCCGTCGGGCAGCTGCGTCTCCCAGGCGAACTCGTCGATCAGCTTGGCCGGGTAGCGCAGCGCCCCGTCGAGCGGCCCATCGAGCTGTGGGCCCTGGGTGGTCATGCGGGGGCAGCCGACCTCGAGGATCAGCTCCTCTCGGAGCCCCTCCCGCTCCGCCTCCAGAGCCTCCTGCAACTGCTCGAGGCAGTGCTTCCGGAACGCGCGGTCAGTGGACCACTTGGTCTCGTCGAACGCCCGGCGCGCGGCATCGATGGCGCGGCGCATCTCCGCCTTTGACGCGTCGGCCACCTGGCCGAGCACCTCCTCGGTGGCCGGGTTGACGTTGTCGAACGTCTTCCCCGAGTCGGCCTCGATCAGCTGCCCGTCGACGAGCATCCTCGTCTCCGACCTCGACCCGGCTGCTGCAGCCATGTGTCCCCCCTTGCGCGCGACGACCGGCGCATCGACCGTATCTAAAATCGATGCACCTCAATCGTTCGGCTCGGATACGAGCGGCCGCTCCTGCGATCCCGCCGCGGACCACAGCCCTGCGGCGGCGAGCGCCAGCGCGACGAACAGCAGGCCTCGAAGGCGCGTCCAACCGCTGCGAGTGTCGGTGCTGCCGGCCGGGGTGGCCTGGAGCAGTGTTCCGCTCGAGTCCGATCCCCCCGACGGGGCGGCCTGCGCCGGCTGGGCGCCCGGCGTGCCACCGCCGGCGCCCACACTCGGGGACGGCAGGCTGACGTTGGACGCCGATGTGCTGGGAACGCCGGGCGAACCCTCGGCGGCCGTCGAGTTGGCGTCGGAACCGTTGAGCTCCGACGACGAGTCGCCGGACGTGGCCGATCCGTGCGTGGTCGTCCCGACGACTTCGAACGAGCTCTCATCCGGTCGTTGGAAGACCATGCGGTCGGTCGCTGCCGTCGGGACCACGGCCACGGCCAGCCCGTCTTCCTTCGCGAGCGAGGCGACGTCGAAGGTGTATGTGGCCCCGTCGCTCGACGCCGACGCGGTGACCTTGCTCGCGCAGTCGTATTTCGGCGCGTCTCCCTCGCCGCCGCCGTGAGCAGGGGTGAAGCGCGCAGTCGTGAGCGGGCACACCGCGAGGCTGGCGCCCGGCGTCGTCGCGGACCCGGAGGCGACCGTGAGTTTCAGCGCGGACGGCGTCGCGTCCGACGCGCCGGTGTAGCTAACGGCTGCGAACGCGAACGGCTGGCTCTCGTCCGGTCCTCCTTGGACAACGAGGCCGTCGCTCGGCGCGTCCGGCGCCACCGCTACCGGGGCCGTCGTCCACCATCCGGACCCTACCGACGCCTGTGCAGATGCTTGGGATCCGGTGATGACGAGCAATGCGGTCGCCAACCCCAGCAGAGCGCATACGCGCCTCACAGAAGTAGCGGCTACCCCTCGCAGAGTCACCTCACACTGCCTCGTCTCGCCGTACCAAGAGCCATGTCGTTTCAGTTGTTGGCGCCGACCGATCCGGTGATCTGGGTCGCCGGGTTGGCGGCGCGCGCGAGTGGTGCGAGGCCACCGAAGACGAGCGCGGTGGCGCCCGCGCCGATGGCAAGACGCTTGAACGTCAGGATGCGTTCCTCCTGATCCGCCCCTCGGGGCACGTTGGGTACCGGGTCACCGCCGACAGCCAACGTCCATTTCGTCACCGATTGCGCCGTTTCCTTCTCACCCGGGTCTGAATCTCACAAAGTGAGAAGAATGTTTCCACAACTGCCGGTTCGCGTCGAATACGCACGTCCGGGCCGACGATCGCGGCCTATGAGGCCGGCTGTAAGGAACCCCGGCTTTCAACGCTGGACCGGTTGGCGGCAGCCGCCGGTCAGCGCCTTGCGACCGACCTTCGATCGCTTCAAGGGTGTCAGCCGACGATCACCTGACCGGTCATGAACGAGTGGACGTTGCAGTGGTAGCTGTACGTCCCCGTGTGTGACTGTATGACTGGCCAGGCTCGAGTTGCTTCGAGTCCCACGCGCCGGTGTCGGAGGTCCATGTGTGGGGGATCGCGGTCGCCTCGTCGTTGGTCGCCGTCACCGTCGTGCCGACGGCGACGCGGAGCGGGTTGGGGCTGAACATGTAGGTCTTGATCGAGATCGCCGCCTTGGCCGGCGGCCGGGTGGTAGTGGAGGCGGGTCGCGCAGTCGTCGAGGGGGCGGTCGTCGAGGGGGCGATCGTCGTCGCCGAAGGTGCGCGAGGGGTCGTGACCGACGACGACGGGGCCCGGCGGGCGAGCGTCGTCGGTGACGACGAGCCCGCTGCCGGCGTGGGCAGCGGCTCGGTGGTGACGGCCGGCGGTGGCTCCGTGATGGTCGGCGCAACCGTCACCGAGGTCGTGGTCCTCTCGGTGAGCGGCGCGATGCTGCTCACCGGTTTGTGGCCACCACCGCCGCATCCCCCCGACGCGACGAGCAGCGCGACCGCCATCGTGGCTGTGACCCTCATGCCCGAACGCCTACGAAGAGCGGCCCGATGCCGGTTCAGGCCTCCAGGATGCCTCTAGCCCTTCGCGATGAGAAATCCGCGGGCCCGCTCGGCGAGCGGGTAGCGGTCGACGAGGGCGTTGAACTCGGCGTCGTGCGGCGTCCGCACCAGATGGGCAAGCTCGTGGACGATCACGTAGTCGAGGACCCAGCGCGGGTAGGTGGCCATCCGGGACGAGATGCGGATGGTGCCGTCGTCGGGCGTGCACGACCCCCACTGGTGCTCCTGGTTGTCGACCCAGCAGATGGACGCGGGTGGTGGGAGTAGGCACGACGCGGCCAGCCGGCGTGCCCGCGCCGCGAGGTCGATGCCGGCGGTGGTGCGACGGCGCTCGAAGCGGCGCATCATCACGCTCACCCAGTGCGCCTCTTCGGCACGCGACATGCGCGCCGGCACGTGCACCCGCAAACGCCCCTCGACCACGTGGCGCCTGCACGGTCTTGCGCCGGCGGGCGCTGCGAACGACCTCGACCTCCACCGGCGGTGATCGTAAGCAGCGTCTTGGCCCCACCGGGGGATGGCTCCTCGGGGACCGTCGGTACACTCGCCGGCGGATGGAGACCAGCGTCGAGCCTCTCGAGGGCAACAAGGTCAAGCTCTCGGTGCGGGTCGACGAGCAGGAGTTCGACGAGGCCGTCGGGGCCGCGTTCAGGAAGATCTCGCGCGAGGTGCGCATTCCGGGGTTCCGCCCCGGCAAGGCGCCCCGCCGCATCCTCGAGGCCCATCTCGGCACCGACACGGCGCGGCGCGAGGCGCTGCGTGACGCACTGCCCGAGTACTACGCGCGAGCGCTCCGCGAGCGCGATGTCGACGCCATCGCCCCGCCCGAGATCGACATCACCGAGGGCGAGGAGACCGGGCCCGTGTCGTTCGACGCGGTGGTCGAGGTGCGACCCCGCGTCGACGTCCCCGGCTACCAGGGCCTGCAGGTCACGATCCCGAGCCCGGCCACCTCCGACGAGGAGATCGATCGGCAGGTCGACCGGCTGCGAAGCCAGTTCGGCGAGCTCCAGGTGGTCTCCCGTCCGGCGCGCGACGGCGACCACGTGACCATCGACATCAACGGGTACCGGCACTCCGAGGCGGTGGAGGGCATGAGCGCGACCGACCTGCTCTACGAGGTCGGTAGCGCCACGATCGTCCCCGAGCTCGACGAGCAGCTCCGCGGCTCGCGCGCGGGCGACATCCTGAAGTTCAACGCGCCCGTGCCGGGGCAGGACGACGACGTCACCTTCCAGGTGCTGGTGAAGGAGGTCAAAGAGAAGCTGCTCCCCGACGTCACCGACGAATGGGCGTCGGAGGCGTCGGAGTTCGACACTGTCGCCGAGCTCCGCGACGACATCCGCACGCGGATCTCCCAGGTCAAGCGCGTGCAGGCCCAGCTCGCGCTGCGCGACAACGTGGTGGAGGCCCTCGTCGCACTCGTCGCCGACGATGCTCCCGATCCGCTCGTCGGCGCCGAGATGGAGCGGCGCTTGCACGAGCTTGCACACCGTCTCGAGGCCCAGGGCGCCACTATCGCCCAGTACCTGGAGGCCACCGATCGCAGCCAGGAGGCCCTGCTCGACGACCTGAAGGCGACCGCCGTCGAGTCGGTCAAAGCCGACCTCGCCCTCCGCGCCGTGGCCGACGCCGAGGACATCGAGGTCGCCGACGAGGATGTCGACGCCGAGGTCGCACGTATGGCCGAACGGCTGGGCCGGAAGCTCGCCGAGGTCCGTCGCCAACTCGAACGGGCCGAGCAGATGCCTGCGGTACGCTCGGACCTGAGGAAGGCGAAGGCCCTCGAGTGGCTGGTCGAGCGTGTCGACATCGTCGACGAGGAGGGCCGGTCCATCGAGCGGTCCGAGCTCGAGTTGGCACCGCAGGTAGAGGCGCAGCAAGGCGAGTCGGAGGACGAGAAGACAGGCGAATGATCCGGATCTACGACTACCTCGTGCCGACCGTCATCGAGCAGACCAATCGCGGCGAACGCGCCTTCGACATCTACTCGCGGCTCCTCAAGGAGCGCATCGTGTTCCTCGGCACGCCGATCGACGACACGATCGCCAATCTGGTGATGGCCCAGCTGTTGCACCTGGAGTCCGAGGACCCCGACAAGGACATCAACCTCTACATCAACTCGCCCGGCGGCGACATCAGCAGCCTGTTTGCCATCTACGACACCATGCAGTTCATCAAGCCCGACATCGGAACGGTCTGCATGGGCCAGGCCGCCTCGGCCGCGGCGGTCCTGCTGGCGGCGGGCACCAAGGGCAAGCGCTACGCCCTGCCTCATTCGCGGATCCTCATCCACCAGCCATATGGCCAGGGAGCGGGCCAGGCGGCCGACATCGAGATCGCGGCCAAGGAGATCCTCCGGATGCGGGACCTCCTGAACGCGGTGCTGGCCCACCACACCGGCCAGGCGGTCGAGAAGGTCGCCAAGGACACCGACCGCGACTTCATCATGAGCGCCGACGAGGCCCGCGAATACGGCATCATCGACGGTGTGATCGTCAACCGTGAGCTGGACCAGGTGCCCCAAGTGGCGGGCGTCGGATAGGGCGGGGGAAGCGTCTCGTGGCCAAATTCGGGGATGGGGGAGACCTGCTGAAGTGCTCCTTCTGCGGCAAGTCGCAGAAGCAGGTCAAGAAGCTGATCGCCGGTCCCGGCGTCTACATCTGCGACGAGTGCATCGATCTCTGCAACGAGATCATCGAGGAGGAGCTGTCGGAGACCTCCGAGATGCGCTTCGACGAGCTGCCGAAGCCGCGTGAGATCTACGACTTCCTCAACGACTACGTCATCGGCCAGGAGCACGCCAAGAAGATCCTCTCCGTCGCCGTCTACAACCACTACAAGCGCGTGCAGGTCGGCGCCTACACCGATGCCGACGTCGAGCTGGCCAAGTCGAACATCCTGCTGCTCGGGCCCACGGGCTGTGGCAAGACGCTGCTGGCGCAGACGCTGGCGCGCATGCTCAACGTGCCGTTCGCCATCGCCGACGCCACCGCGCTGACCGAGGCGGGCTACGTCGGCGAGGACGTCGAGAACATCCTGCTCAAGCTGATCCAGGCCGCCGACTACGACGTCAAGAAGGCCGAGACCGGCATCATCTACATCGACGAGATCGACAAGATCGCCCGCAAGAGCGAGAACCCGTCGATCACGCGGGACGTGTCGGGCGAGGGCGTCCAGCAGGCACTGCTGAAGATCCTCGAGGGCACGACGGCGTCGGTGCCGCCACAAGGCGGCCGCAAGCACCCGCACCAGGAGTTCATCCAGATCGACACCACGAACATCCTGTTCCTCTGCGGTGGCGCGTTCGCGGGCATCGAGAAGCTCATCGACAGCAGGATCGGTCACAAGGGCATCGGCTTCGGCGCCGTCATCCGCGGCGCGGGAGACCGTGACCTCGGTGAGACGCTGGCCAAGGTCCTGCCCGAGGACCTGCTCAAGTTCGGTTTGATCCCCGAGTTCGTCGGCCGCCTGCCGGTGATCGGTGCGGTCTCCAGCCTCGATCAGGCGGCGCTGGTGCGGATCCTCGTCGAGCCGAAGAACGCGCTCGTGAAGCAGTACCACAAGTTCTTCGAGTTCGACGGGGTCGAGCTCGAGTTCACCGACGACGCGCTCGAGGCCGTGGCCGAGCAGGCGCTGTTGCGGGGCACGGGCGCACGCGGCCTGCGGGCGATCCTCGAGGAGGTCCTCCTCAACGTGATGTACGACCTCCCGAGCCGCAGCGACGTGGGCAAGTGCCTCATCGACCGCTCGGTCGTGCTCGAGAAGGTCAACCCCACCCTCGTGCCGCGCAGCGAGGCGCAGGCCCAGCCCGCCCGCCCGAGGCGCGCCGCCTCGTAGCGGCGCGTGAAGGCCGGCCTCGTCGTCGTCGTCAACGGCGCGTCGAGCTCGGGGAAGACGAGCCTGGCGAGGGCGCTGCAGCTGGTCGCACCCGACCCGTGGCTCCACGCGGGCATCGACCGGTTCTGGGGGATGATGCCGCAGGGCTGGATGCAGCTCGGCGCCCGCGCTGGCGAGGGCGTGTCGTGGCGGCGAGGTGAGGACGAGCTCGGGCGACCGGTCGTCCACACCGTCCCGGGGCCCGTCGCCGACCGGCTGGCGGGCGGCATCCACCGCGCTGTTGCCGCACTGGCCCGCGCCGGCTCCAACGTGGTGAGCGACGACGTCTTCTTCGACCGGGCGTGGGCGGGCGACTGGGCGGCCGCGCTCGATGGCATCGACGCCTGGCTCGTCGGCCTCCACTGTTCCGACGACGAGCTCGAGCGCCGCGAGCGGGGCCGCGGCGACCGCGAGCCCGGTGAGGCCCGGGCCGAGGCCGCCGCGATCCACGAGGGCATGCCGTATGACCTCGAGCTCGACTCGTCGTCCCTGTCGAGCGACGCGCTCGCCGTCGCGGTCCTCGACCACGTGGCCGGCGCCCGCCCATGGGCGCTGGAAGTGCTTCGTGGGGACACGGGTGCCGGAGGGGACGGCGCGGGGTAGAACAAGCGCACGCGGTGAGGGAGGAGCGCGCATGGGCAAGCTCGTGAAGGGTCTGCTGCTGGGGGGCATGGTCGGTGGCGCGATCGCGGGGTACCAGGCGTACCAGCGCGACGAGCCGATGGACCTCGTCATGGAGAAGGCCGTCAAGGCCGCCGGGCCCGCGGCCGCCGGTGGCGCCGTGCTCGGGTTCATCGCCGACCGGCGGAAGAGGCGCAAGCTGGCGCGCCGGCGGGCCAGGCTGGGCGCGGCGATCTCAGCCGGCGGGATCGTCGAGGCTGCCCGCGCCGCCCGGCCGGCGATCGAGCAAGCGCTCGAGGCGGCGCGGCCTCGCGTCGAGCAGGCGGCCGAGCAGACCCGCGAGGCGGCCGCGAAGCTCGCCGAGGCGGCTCGGCCCACCATCGAGCTCGCGGCCGAGCGCGCCAAGGAGACCGCGGCGCGCGCCGTGGGCAACGGCCTCGGCAAGGCCGGCCGCACCGCGACCATCCGGATACCGCTGCCCGTGTAGACCCCTTCTGCGTACTGGGTCGATATCTGTACGTCCCGCTGTGCGGATATCGACCCAGAACGCCGTGACGGGCGCCCGTAAGGTCGGTCCGTGGACCTCGCGGGCGCGCTCGCCTACCTCGACGATCACGTCAACCTCGAGACCGCGACGGAGGCGCCGGCGGCTGCCCGGAGGCTCGAGAGCGTCCGACGGCTCGTCGAGGTCATGGGCGACCCACAGAGGACCTACCCGGTCCTCCACCTCACGGGCACCAACGGCAAGGGCTCCACCGCCGCCATGCTCACCTCGCTCCTGGTGGCCCGCGGGCTCTCGGTGGGCACCTACACGAGCCCCCACCTCGAGCGCTTCAACGAGCGCATCGCCTGGAACGGCGACCCGATCTCGAACGACGCCTTCACCGAGGTGATCGAGTCGGTCGCCCTCTCCGAAGTGCTGCTCGACGAGCGCCCGACCGTCTTCGACATCCTCACGGCCGGAGCTTTCCGCTGGTTCGCCGACGTCGCGGTCGACGCTGCCGTGGTCGAGGTCGGGCTCGGCGGCCGTTGGGACGCCACCAACGTCGCCGACGGCCAAGTGGCCCTCGTCACCAACGTCAGCCTCGACCACGCCGAGGTGATCGGGCCCACGCTGGCCGACATCGCGTCGGAGAAGGCGGGCATCGTGAAGCCGGGCAGCACGCTCGTGCTCGGTGAGACCGGCGACCCGCTGGCGCCGATCTTCCGTGACGCTGGTGCTGCCGCCGTGTGGGAACGGGGACGCGACTTCGACTGCGACGCCAACGTGATGGGCGTGGGCGGACGCGTGCTCGAGCTGCGCACCCCCGGCGCGCACTACGACGACGTGTTCGTGCCGCTCCACGGTGCCCACCAGGGCGACAACGCGGCGCTCGCGCTCGCCGGTGCCGAAGCCTTCTTCGACGCGCCGCTCGACCGCGACGTCGTGACCGAGGCGTTTGCGGCCGTCATCTCACCCGGGCGCATGGAGGTCGCCGGACGCGAGCCGTTGCGCATCCTCGACGGCGCGCACAACCCTGCTGGCGCGGAGGCGCTGGCGCGTTCGCTCGCGGAGGAGTTCGGCACCGACATGGGACGCGTGCTCGTGGTGGGCTTCCTCCGCGGTCGAGATCCGGTCGAGATGCTGTCCGCGCTCGACGCCTCTCTCGCGCGGTTGGTCGTCGCGTGCACGCCACCGTCGCCGCGGGCGCTGCCTGCCGCGGATGTTGCCGGCGCGGCGCGGAGCATGGGCCTCGACGCGTTCACCGCCGGATCGGTCGCCGAGGGACTGGCGCGGGCGCTCGACGCCGTCGAACCCGCGGAGATGATGCTCGTCACCGGCTCGCTCTACGTCGTCGGCGCGGCCCGGGCCCTGCTCGTTCCCGCCCGGCACCGGTAGCCTCGGCCCGGCCATGGACCGGACCCTCGTCATCTGCAAGCCCGACGCGGTCGAGCGCGGCCTGGTGGGTGAGATCGTCGCAAGGCTCGAGCGCAAGGGCCTGCGCCTTGTCGCGGCCGACCTGCGCACGATCGACGGCGCCACCGCCGCCCGGCACTATGCCGAGCACGAGGGCAAGCCCTTCTACGAGACCCTCGTGACCTTCATCACGCGCGGGCCCTCGCTGCTGCTGGTGGTGGCCGGTCCCGAGGACACCTGCAAGGTGGTGCGCACGCTCATGGGCGTGACCAACCCGCGGGACGCGGCCCCGGGCACGATCCGGGGCGACCTCGCCGTCGAACTGACCGAGAACCTGGTCCACGGCTCCGACTCGCCCGCGTCCGCGCAGCGAGAGATCGCCCTTTTCTTCCCGGGCTTGTAGGACTGTGCCGCCCCCCGTAGCCTACGGAACGCCTTACCTCTCCCCGGGGGCCGCTTCTTCCTATGTCTGACAGCCTCTTCGCCTCGTTTCTAGGCCGCGACATGGCCGTCGACCTCGGCACCGCCAACACGCTCGTCTACGTGCGCGGTCGCGGCATCGTGCTCAACGAGCCGTCGGTCGTGGCGGTGAACGTGCGCGATGGGCGACCACTGGCCGTGGGGAGCGAGGCCAAGCGCATGGTCGGGCGCACGCCGAGCCACATCCAGTCGGTCCGTCCCCTCAAGGACGGTGTGATCGCCGACTTCGAGATCTGCGAGAAGATGCTGCGCTACTTCATCCAGCGCGTCCACCAGCGGCGCTGGGCGAAGCCACGGATGGTCATCTGCGTCCCGTCGGGGATCACAGGTGTCGAGCGGCGGGCGGTGCAGGAGGCGGCCGAGTACGCGGGCGCCCGCAAGCCTGCCTACATCATCGAGGAGCCGATGGCGGCGGCGATCGGCGCGGGCCTCCCGGTGCACGAGCCCACCGGCAACATGGTGGTCGACATCGGTGGCGGCACCACCGAGGTGGCGGTGATCTCCCTCGGCGGCATCGTCACCAGCCAGTCGGTGCGCATCGGTGGCGACGAGCTCGACGACGCGATCGCGCAGTACATCAAGAAGGAGTACAGCCTCGCGATCGGCGAGCGCACGTCCGAGGAGATCAAGATGGCGCTCGGGTCGGCGTTCGAGCTCGAGGAGGAGTTGAACGCGGAGATCCGCGGACGCGACCTCATCACCGGTCTTCCGAAGACGATCGTCACGAGCACGAAGGAAATTCGCGAGGCGATCGAGGAACCGGTCACCGCCATCGTCGACGCCGTCAAGGTCACGCTCGACAAGACGCCGCCCGAGCTGGCAGCCGACATCATGGAGCAGGGCATCGTCCTCACCGGTGGTGGGGCCCTGCTGCACGGCCTCGATGCCCGCCTGTCGAGCGAGACGGGGATGCCGATCGTGATGGCCAAGAACCCCCTGCACTGCGTCGCCATCGGCGGCGGGCAGTTCTTGGAGGAGTTCGCGGCGCTCAAGAGCCTCATCTCCTCGACCGACCACTGACGGGGCCGCATCCGTGGCCGTCTACCGGCGCCCCGCCCGGCAGAGATTCGTGCTGTTGGTGCTCACCCTCCTGTCGGTCACGATCATCACGCTCGACCAGCGAGGCCAGGGTGCGAACGTGATCGAGGGGGTGCGCAGCGGGGTCCGCGACGCGTTCGCCCCCGTGCAGTCCGCCGCCAACGCCATCGCCTCGCCCATCAGCGGGTTCTTCGGCGGCGCCTTCCGGTACCGCCATTTGCAGAACGAGAACGCCCGCCTCCGCCGTGAGCTGGCTACCGCCCGCACCCGGTCGCTCCAGGTTGGGTCGATCGAGGGCGAGCTCAAGAGCCTCACCGCGCTCCAGCACCTGCCTTTCGTCGGCAACATCCCATCCGTCACCGCACGCGTAGTGGCCACGTCACCGTCGAACTTCGAGCTCACCGTCGTCCTCGACAAGGGCACCGGCGCCGGGATCCGTAAGGACATGCCGGTCGTGGCCCAGGAGGGCCTCGTCGGGCGCGTCGTGCAGGTCTCCGGTCGTCGGGCGGTGGTGCTGCTGCTCACCGACCCGAGCTTCAACGTGGGCGTGCGTCTCAGCCGCTCCGGCGACGTCGGGGTGGCCAAGGGTGACGGCGCCGGCCGCGCGCTCTCGGTCGACCTCGTCGACCCCTCGACGAAGGTCGGGCACCGCGAGGTCGTCGTGACGAGTGGTCTGCAGGAGAGCGTGTTCCCGCCCGGCATCCCGGTCGGCGTCGTGCGCAACGCGCGCCTGCGCGCGGGTGCCCTGCAGCAGGACGTCAGCATCGACCCCGTCGTCGATGTCCGCCGCGTCTCGTTCGTGAAGGTGCTGCAGTGGACGGGCTCCTCGTGATCCGCGTGCGGCTCCCTCTCGTGGTCGTGCTCGCCCTGGTGGTGCAGACCGCGGTCCTCGATCGCATCCGGCTGGTCGGTGTGGCGCCCGACCTGATGCTGCTGCTCGCGATCGCTGCCGGCGTCGCCGGCGGGCCCGAGCGCGGCGCCGTCACCGGGTTCCTCTCCGGCATCGCCATCGATCTGTTCCTGCAGACTCCGGTCGGGCTCTCGGCCCTCGCCTTCTCGCTCGTCGGTTACGTCGTCGGGATGATCGGTGAGGGCGTTCTGCGGTCGGCCTGGTGGATACCGCTGACCACGGCGCTCGTCGCCACCGCGGCCGGCGAGATGCTGTTCGCCATGGCCGGCGCGGTCGTGGGCGAGAGCCAGCTCATGCGGCCGCACCTCGCCGCTGTTGCCGCCATCGCCGCGGTGCTCAACGCCGTGCTGGCACCGCTCGCGCTGCGAATGATGCGCTGGGCGGTCGACGGGACTGGAAGCGCGGCGGGCGCTGTCAGGGGAGGCGCGTTCGCCCGATGATGTCGCTGACCGAGTCGCCGCGCCTTCGCCTCGGCGTGCTCGGCATCGTCGCCTTCTCGTTGTTCGCGGTGATGTTCGCCCGCCTGTGGTACCTGCAGGTGCTGGCCGCTCCCACCTACAAGGTGCAGGCCGAGGGCAACCGGATCCGCCTCGTGGCCGAGCCGGCGCCAAGGGGCCGGATACTCGATCGCAACGGGAAGGTGCTCGTCGACAACCGCGTCTCCGAGATCGTGGCCGTCAACCGGGCCGAGCTCAACCACCCGCGCCAGGTGCTCGAGCGCCTGGCGCTGCTCCTCGGCAAGCCCGAGAGCGAGCTCGCGAGCCGGCTCGACGATCCCAGGTTCAGCCCCTACAAGCCGATTCCGGTCGCCGAGGACGTGCCGAAGGCGGCCGTGATCCACATTCGCGAGCAGCAGTCCGACTTTCCGGGGGTCGTCGCCGGCCAGGTGGCCGAGCGCTCCTATCCCAACGGCACGCTGGCGGCTCACCTCCTTGGCTACGTCGGTGAGGTGAACGACCAGGAGCTGGCCCAGCACCGCGCCCAGGGCTACCGGCTCGGCGACAACATCGGGAAGTCGGGCATCGAGCAGATCTACGAGGACGAGCTTCGGGGGCGTCCGGGGATCGACAAGCTCGAGGTGGACTCGAAGGGACGAGTGCTGCGCACGCTGGGCCACCAGGATCCCGTTCAGGGCGACGACGTCCAGCTCACGATCGACCTCGACCTGCAGAAGCTGGCCGAGGACTCGCTCGCCCAGGGCCTCGACGCCGCCCACAAGGCCTGGGACAAGAACATGCTCAAACACTTCGTGGCCCCTGCCGGCGCCGTCGTCGTGCTCGACCCGCGCGACGGCTCGGTCGTCGCACTTGCGTCCAACCCGACCTACGACCCTGCCGCGTTCGTCAACGGCATCAAGCCGGCGCTCTTCCGGGCGCTCCAGGACCCGAACGGGCACTACCCGCTCACCGATAGAGCGATCCAGGGCCAGTACGCGCCAGGCTCGACCTTCAAGCTGTTCACCGCCATCGCCGCCCTCGAGCGCGGGCTGATCACGCCGGCCACGACGATCGTCGACAACGGAAGCCTGCGGGTCGGCAATCGGATCTTCAAGAATGCCGGCGGCCGTGCGTACGGTCCCGTCAACCTCGCCCACGCGCTGACGGTGTCGAGCGACGTCTACTTCTATTCGCTGGGCAACGCCTTCTGGGCGCAGCGCAGCCGCTTCGGCGACGGCATCCAGGCGACGGCCCACGAGCTCGGGCTCGGCGAGCGAACCGGGATCGCGCTGCCCTACGAGGCCATCGGTCGCGTGCCCGACCCGACGATCCGGAAGCGGCTCCACGACCAGAACCCCAAGGCGTTCCCGAACGGGAAGTGGTTCTCCGGTGACAACGTCAACCTCGCCATCGGGCAGGGCGAGCTCGTGGTCACGCCGCTGCAGCTCGCCAACGCGTACGCGACGTTCGCCAACGGCGGCACCGTGTACTCACCGCGCGTGGCGCAGCGGGTGCTGCGTGACGGCAAGCCGGTGCGTGAGATCTCACCGGTCGTGGCACACCGCGTCTCGCTGCCGCCGGCGGTGCGCGACCCGATCCTGCAGGGTCTGGTCGGCGCGGTGGCCGGTGACAAGGGCACCGCTCACGGTGCGTTCATCGGCTTCCCCTACGATCGGTTCCCGGTTGCGGGCAAGACGGGAACGGCCCAGGTGCTCAACAAGCAGGACACCGCGCTCTTCGTCGCGTTCGCGCCCGCGGACAGCCCGCAGTACGTCGTGACGGTGGTGATCGAGGAGGCCGGATTCGGCGCGCAGTCTGCGGCACCCGTCGCCCGCAGGATCCTCGACGGCATCGCCGGCCTCGCCCCCGCCCAGGTCAACCAATCATCCGGGGTTGACTGACATGGCCACTGCGGTCGCGCCTCGGGGCGGATCGATCACCGTCAGGCGCAACCCGGCCGCGCCCTGGCGGCATCTCGACATCGCGCTCTTCGTCTCGACGGTTGCGCTCGCGGGTATCGGCCTGCTCATGGTGTACAGCGCCACGCTTCACAAGCAGAAGGCCGCGGGGCTCGACCCGCAGGCGTTCCTCAAGAAGCAGGCCCTCTGGGTGCTGCTCGGCCTCGGGGCAATGCTCGTCGCCATGGTCGTCGACTACCGCGTGTTCCGCGACTTTGCTCCGGTGATCTTCCTGGGGACGCTGCTCGTGCTCCTTGTGGTGCTGTCGCCTTTCGGGTCGTCATCGAAGGGCACGCAGGCCTGGTTCCAGCTCGGCGGCTACGAGCTCGAGCCGTCGGAGTACGCAAAGGTGGCGCTCGTCGTGTGCCTGGCCGCGTACTGCGCGCAACACCGGGGCGACCTCGACCTGGCGCGCCTGGGCACCGTCCTGCTGCTGGCGGGCGTGCCGATGGGGCTCATCTATCTCCAGCCCGACCTCGGTACCGCGCTGGTCTTCGTGGCCGTCCTGCTGGGCATGCTGCTCGTGGCCGGCGCCCGTCCCCGCCACCTCGCGGCTCTCGCCCTGTTGGGCACGGTCGGGGTGGTGGCGGTGATCCAGCTCGGGGTGCTGAAGCAGTACCAGCTCGACCGGCTTGGCGCGTTCCTCGATCCGCAGAACGACACGGCGCGCGCCGCCTACAACCTCCACCAGTCGGTGACCACCATCGCCTCCGGGGGAGTTACGGGGAAGGGCCTCTTCAAGGGCAGCCAGACAAACCTCTCGTTCGTGCCGGAGCAGCACACCGACTTCATCTTCACCGTGGTGGGCGAGGAACTGGGTCTGGTCGGTGCCTTCCTGCTGCTGGCGCTGTTCGCGCTCGTCGTGTGGCGCACCTGGCGAATAGCCGCCCTGGCCAAGGATCCCTTCGGCACGCTGCTGTGCGTCGGCGTGCTCTCGATGCTGCTGTTCCAGATCTTCGAGAACGTCGGCATGACGATGGGCATCATGCCGATCACGGGGATCCCGCTGCCGTTCCTGTCGTATGGCGGCTCAGCGATGATCGCGTCGTTCTTCGCCATCGGGCTCGTGCTGAACGTGCACATGCGCAGGTTCAGCTAGCTTCGCCCTCACTCGCTCGCTTCGCTCACTCCTCGGGTCTGATCTCGGCCGGCGGGAAGGCGGCGGGGAGGACGGCGTTGTCGGAGACGCGGCGCAGGCGGTAGCCGTCGTCGGTGGGAATGTCCACCTCGAAACCCGACGACCACCGTCGGTCGAGCCGGTTGCGCACCTGCACGCGGGTGCCCGTGGGCAGGCGACGGCGCTCGGGATTGGCTCGCATGTTCTCCATCGGATCCTCAGGCCTCGGGGCTGGCGTCGAGGGCCGCGGCGGTCGTGGGTGGTACCGAGGTCGTCGTGCCTGGTGGTGCCACGCGTCGCCACCAGCCTTTGCGGGCGGTGAGGTACCCGGGCGGCGGGGCCGCGCGCTCCTCCGGGGTCCTCGATCGGGGAAGCTCGTGCGCTGGTCGGTGCGACTGCGAGCCCTTGACCACGTGGCCTCCATTTCTTGGGCCTTCTCGGGTCCGCCCGTGCGATGGTCGCGGTGAGCGAGCCCTTCACGCTAGCCCGTCAGCGGCCGGAGTCAAGGCGGCCCTCAACTACACTTCTGCGCAAGCTGATGACGTCTCTCTGGCCGCGCATCGAGCCGCTGCTGGCCCAGGTGCAGAAGCCTGCCCGGTACATCGGGTGCGAAGACGGAGCCCAGGTACCGGCCCACGCGCCGGGCAAGGTGGCCTGGCTCCTCGTGTACCCGGACGCCTACGAGGTGGGCCTGCCCAACCAGGGGCTCCAGATCCTCTACGAGATCCTCAACGAGCGCGGCGACGCGCTTGCCGAGCGCTCCTATGCCCCGTGGGTCGACATGGAGCGGCTCATGCGACACCGGGGGATACCGCTCTTTTCGGTCGACGCGCACCGCCCCGCCTCGGACTTCGACGTTCTCGGCTTCGGCATCTCCGCCGAGCTCGTCTACACCAACGTGCTCAACTGCATCGACCTGGCGGGCGTGCCGGTGCGCGCCGCGGAACGGGGCCCCGAGCACCCACTGGTCGTGGCCGGTGGCCACTGCGCGTTCAACCCGGAGCCGCTGGCCGACTTCGTCGACGCCTTCGTGATCGGCGACGGCGAAGAGGTCGTCGGCGACATGACCGAGGTGATCCGCGGCTGGAAGGCCTCGGGTCGCACGGCCGGCTCCCGCGAGGCCGTGCTGCGCGAGCTCGCCCAGGTGACGGGCGTGTACGTGCCGTCGCTGTACGACGTGGAGTACGACGGTCCGTTCCTTCGCGCCGTCGTTCCCAGGTACGCCGACGTGCCCGAGGTCGTCGAGAAGCGCACGATCGCCGACCTGGCCGACTGGCCGTACCCGAAGCGCCAGCTCGTGCCGCTCACCGAGGTCGTGCACGACCGGCTCAACGTGGAGATCTTCCGCGGGTGCACACGCGGGTGCCGCTTCTGCCAGGCCGGCATGATCACGCGTCCGGTGCGCGAACGCCCGGCTGACCAGGTGCGCACGATGGTCACCGACGGCCTCCGGCGCACCGGCTACGACGAGGTCTCGCTCACGTCGTTGTCGAGCGCCGACTTCAGCGGTATCGACGGCGTGGTCGCCGGCATCATCAACGAACCCGCCAACTGCGGGCAGGTCTCGCTCTCGCTGCCGAGCCTCCGGGTCGACGCGTTCACCGTCGGCATCGCCACCGAGATCCAGAAGGTGCGCCGCACCGGGCTCACGTTCGCGCCCGAGGCCGGCACCTGGCGGCTGCGCCAGGTGATCAACAAGCTCATCCGCGAGGAGGACCTCTACGGCGCGGTGGAGTCCGCCTACTCCCAGGGCTGGCGGCGGGTGAAGCTCTACTTCATGACCGGCCTGCCGACGGAGACCGACGAGGACACCCTCGGCATCGCCCGGCTGGCCCGCCGCTGCGTCGAGATCGGCCGGCGCCACACGAGGGGAGCGTCGGTCACGGCGTCGGTGGGGGGCTTCGTGCCCAAGCCACACACACCGTTCCAGTGGTTCGGGCAGAACGGCGTGCCCGAGCTGCTGCGCAAGGTCAACCTCCTCCGCAACGACCTCCGGCGCGAGCGCGCTGTCCAGCTGCGCTGGCACGACCCGAAGGCGACCCTGGCCGAGGGGATCGCCTCCCGAGGCGACCGGCGCATCGGCGCCGTGATCGAGGAGGTGTGGCGACGGGGCGGCACGTTCCAGGAATGGACCGAGCACTTCGACCTCTCGCTCTGGGAGGACGCGATGGCGAGCCGGGGGCTCTCCGTCGAGTGGTACGTCACCCGGCACCGGCGTGACGACGAGGTCCTGCCGTGGGACCACGTGAGGGCCGGGCTCCACCGCGACTTCCTGTGGCAGGACTGGCAGGACGCGCTGCGCGAGCACGGGATCCCCGACTGCCGGTGGACGCCTTGCTACGACTGCGGGGTGTGCACCGGCTACGGCATCGAGCACGTCGTCGCCTCCCCGACGCCCCCTGCCGGCGGCAGCCAGGGCACGGGCCAGGACCTGTCGCGAGGCGACGCGGTGCCGGTGGCACTGTTGCCCGTGGGCGGTCGCGCCTGATGCGCCTCCGCGTCCGGTTCGTCAAGCTTGGAAAGGTCAGGTGGACGAGCCACCGCGACGTGGCTCGCATGTGGGAGCGGGCGTTCCGCCGGGTCCGCCTCCCCGTCGCGTACACCGGCGGCTTCTCCCCACGCCCGAAGGTGAGCTTCGGCCTCGCGCTCCCGACGGGGTGCGAGTCCCTTGCCGAATATCTCGACGTGGAGCTCGCATCCGACCTCGACGGGCCGGTCGAGGCGCTGGTTCCCCGGTTGTCGGCGGCGTTGCCGACGGGTGTCGACGCCACCGCCGTCGGGGCACTCGAGGCCGGTGCCGGTTCCCTGCAGGAGCTCGTCACCTCGTGCACATGGACGGTCGAGCTGCCCGGAGCAGGTTCGGGCGACGCCGGCCGTCTCGTCCGGGAGGTGCTCGACGCGGGCGCGCTCGTCGTCACCCGCGAGCGCAAGGGTCGCCCGGTCACCGACGACCTCCGTCCCGCCGTCGTGTCGCTGACGGTTGCGGGGACCACGCCCGCGGGAGCCGTGCTGGAGGCGGAGCTGGAGACGCAGCCGCGAGGGGTCCGTCCAGGGGAGCTGCTGGCCGCCCTCGAACCCTCGATCGAGCTCGGTCTCGTTCGCAGGACCCATCAGTGGATCGAGCGCGACGGCGCCCGGTGGGAGCCACTCCCGCCGCAGGCGACGGACGCGCCGCACGCCGAGGCGCGTGCGTCATGAGAAGGGAACGACATGTCCGACATGGCCAACGACACGGCGAGCGAGCAGCCGGCCCCTGCGGGCGGGGCGCTCGAGGCCGAGACCCTGTTCACCCCCCTCGCGGAAGGGGCAACACCGCCGTCTGCGACGGCGCAGGACGCACCGCCGTCTGAGACGGCGGACGACGCGGCGCCGGCCGCGCCGCGGAAGCGGCGCCGCCGCGGCTCTCGGGGTGGTCGCCGTCGCCGCCCGTCGGGCGCGCCGGCAACCGGCGAGACCCAGGCAGCCCCGGGCGCGGCGACCGACGACTCGGCGGGCGCGGACGAGTCGCCCGACCTCGAAGCCCCGCCGGCCCCGGTCGAGGCCGTACCCACCCGGCCCAAGATCGGCGACACGCGTCCCGCGCCCCCCGGCTCGCGCTCGGCCGACCAGCCCGCGCCCAGGCGCAGGCGGCGACGCGGCGGACGGGGTCGTGCCGCCGCCGGGCAGCCGGTGGAGTCGTCGTTCCTCGACGAGGCCCTGGCCGACCCCGAGGCCGCCGAGCGCAGGCGGGGTCGCGAGCGAAAGGGGCGCCCGGTCGGGCGCTACCTGATGTGCGTCCACGTCCGCCCCCACGCCACCCAGATCGCCGTGCTCGAGGGACGGGCGCTGATCGAGCACTACGTGTCGCGACCCGAGGACGACGCCGCCCAGATCGACGGCAACATCTATCTCGGCCGCGTGCAGAACGTCCTGCCCGGCATGGAGGCGGCCTTCGTCGACATCGGCACGCCCAAGAACGCGGTGCTGTACCGCGGCGACGTGCAGTACGACCCCGACGACGTGGAGGAGAAGGGCGAGGCTCGCATCGAGCAGCTCCTGCGCGCCGGCCAGAGCATTCTCTGCCAGGTCACCAAGAACCCGATCGGAGCCAAGGGGGCCCGCCTCACCCAAGAGGTCTCGCTGCCGGGCCGGTTCGTCGTCCTCGTGCCGAACAGCTCGACGTACGGCATCTCCAAGCGGCTCGACGACACGGAGCGCCGGCGGCTGCGCCGAACGCTCGACGACATCCGGCCGGAGGGCCACGGCGTGATCGTGCGCACCGCGGCCGAGGGCACGACCGCCGACGAGCTGCGCCGCGACGTCGAGCGGCTCGTGCGCCAGTGGGAGCAGATCGACGCGCTCGCCAAGCGGTCGAACGCGCCGGCGCTCCTCTACCGCGAGCCGGCGATGGCGGTACGTGTCATCCGGGAGGAACTACCGCGGCGTGGTCATCGACGATCCGGGGCTCTACGAATCGGTGCACGACTACGTCGCCGGCATCACCCCCGAGCTCGCCGACCGGGTCGAGCTCTACGACACCGCGGTCGAGCCGCTTCCGATCTTCGAGCGCTACCACGTGCACGAACAGCTCCACAAGGCCCTCGACCGCAAGGTGTGGCTGCCTTCGGGCGGCTCGCTCGTGATCGAGCGCACCGAGGCGCTCACCGTGATCGACGTCAACACGGGCAAGAACGTCGGCCGAACCAGCCTCGAGGAGACGGTCTTCAAGAACAACATGGAGGCGGCCGACGAGATCGCTCGCCAGCTCCGCCTGCGCGACATCGGCGGCATCATCGTCATCGACTTCATCGACATGGAGATCCGCCAGAACCGCGACCAGGTGATCCGGGCCTTCCGAGAGGCCCTCGCGCGCGACAAGACCAAGACGCAGGTCTTCGACATCTCCGA
>VAXF01000186.1 GCA_005888395.1 Actinomycetota bacterium
AGGCCCGATCTCTTGTGCCTGGGGAAGGGCCTCACCGGCGGGTACCTGCCGATGTCGGCCACCGCCGCAAGCCGCCGCGTCTACGACGCGTTCCTTGGTCCCGACCTGAGCGAGCGCACCTTCTACCACGGGCACTCCTACAGCGGGAACGCCCTCGCCGCCGCCGTCGCGCGGCGCCACCTCCAGCTCATCGGCGAGCGCGACGTGCTGGCCAACGTGGCGGCGCGGTCGGCCCAGCTGCGCGCGCTCCTCGACGAGCGCGTCGCATCACTGCCCGCTGTCGGCGACGTTCGCCTGTGCGGGCTCATGGGCGGCGTCGAGCTGGCGCCGCCGCGCGAGGGGTTGCGTTGGGGACGGCGCGTGAGTGCCGCATGCGTCGAGCGCGGTGTTCTCATCCGCCCGCTGGGCGACGTCGTCGTCCTCATGCCGCACCTCACGGTCACGTTCGAACAGGTGGAGCGGATCGTCGAGACGCTGGCCGACGCGATCGTCGAGGTCACTGAATGACTTGGGCCGAATGGGTCGACCGGGAGTGCGACGCGATCCGGCTCGCGGGGCAGTGGCGGGCGTGCCGGGAGCTCGACGCGGCGGGTCCGGAGGGCGTGCTGACGGCCGACCGCCGGCGCGTCGTGTCGTTCGCGTCCAACGACTACCTCGGGCTCACCCAGCACCCGGCTGTGATCGCCGCCGCTCACGAGGCGATCGACCGCTGGGGCGCCGGTTCGGGAGCCGCCCGTCTCATCGTGGGCTCGCGGCCGATCCACGCGGAGCTCGAGGCGGAGCTGGCCGCGTGGAAGGGCGCAGCGCGGGCGGTGCTGTTCCCCACGGGGTTCGCCACCAACCTCGGGGTGCTCACGACCTTCGGCGGGGCGGGGACCCTCGTGTGCTCCGACGAGCTGAACCACGCGTCGATCGTCGACGGCTGCCGGCTCTCGCGCGCCGACGTGGCCGTCTACCGCCACCGCGACGTCGAGCACCTCGAGAAGCTGCTGGCCGACCGTGCGGGCCGGGCCGTGGTCGTCACCGACACGGTGTTCTCGATGGACGGCGACGTGGCGCCGATCGAGGAGCTCGCCGAGGTGTGCGCGCGGCACGCCGCCCTGCTGGTCCTCGACGAGGCGCACGCGGTGCTCGGTCCCGAGCCCGACCTCGACGGCGTCGACGTCCTTCGGGTGGGCACCCTCTCCAAGACGCTCGGCGCGCTCGGTGGGTTCGTCGCCGGGCCGGCGCCCTTCATCGACCTCGTCGTGAACCGGGCCCGCTCCTTCATCTTCACAACCGCCTCGACGCCCGCGGACGCCGCGGCCGCCCGCGCCGCGCTGGCCGTCGTGCGTTCGGCGGAGGGCGACGAGCTACGGACGCGGCTCCGGCGTCATGTCGAGGCGCTCGCGCCCGGCCATCCGTCACCGATCATCCCGATCGTGCTCGGCGACGAGGAGGCGGCGCTCGACGCCTCGGCACGCCTGCTCGAACAAGGTCTGCTCGTCCCGGCGATCCGCCCGCCAACGGTGGCGCCCGGCACGTCGCGGCTGCGGGTCGCGCTCTCGGCGGCCCACACCGAGGAACAGGTCGCGCGGCTGGCGCGAGCACTTGCACCGTCCTGACTCGCTCGTGCTCGTGTGCGGCACGGGCACCGAGGTGGGCAAGACCTGGATGGCGGCTCGTGCGCTCGAGTGCCTGCGCGCGAGCGGGACGGCGGTGGCCGCCCGCAAGCCGGTTCAGTCGTTCACGCCCGGCGAAGGACCGACCGACGCCGAGATCCTGGCGGAGGCGACCGGAGAGCGGCCGCACGACGTGTGCCCACCCCACCGCTGGTACGAGGTCGCGATGGCGCCGCCGATGGCCGCCGACGTGCTCGGCCGGGCATCGTTCACCGTCGCCGAGCTCGCCTCCGAGCTGCGCTGGCCCGACCCGATCGGCGTGGGGATGGTGGAGACCGCGGGCGGCGTGCGGTCGCCGATCGCGGCCGACGGCGACGCCGTCGACCTGGCCGGCGTGCTCGCGCCCGACATCGTGCTGGTGGTGGCCGACGCCGGGCTCGGCACCATCAACGCGGTCCGGCTCTCGGCGGCTCCGCTCGTCGGCCGCCGCATCCTCGTCGTCCTCAATCGCTTCGACGAGCGCGAGGGTCTGCACGCCCGCAATCTCACGTGGTTGCGTGAGCGCGACGGACTCGACGTGGTCACGCGACCCGAAGAGGTCGCGCTGCGTGTGAGGTCGGGAGCAACGGGGTAGGGCTGGTCCAGGCCGGCGGTGCCGGCGGACACCGCCGGTCCGGCGGCAACAGCCGGTCCGGCAGTACCGTCGAAGTGTGCTTCCCGACTACGCGGTCCACGACCAGGCCATCGGGCTCGACTGGTACGAGGTCGACCCCAACCTGCGGTTCACGCTCGACCGCCTCCTGCCCGACCGCACCGACCGCGATTTCGCGGAGGAGCATGTGGCCCGTTTCGGCGCTCTCGTCGGCGGGCCCGTCGCCGCCCGGGCCGAGGTCACCGACCACAACGGACCGGTGCTGCGCCGCTACGACCGGTGGGGTCGCGAGGCCGACGAGATCGTCCACAACTCGACCTGGACCGACAACAAGGCCGACCTCGTGCGGGCCGGCTTCACCGGCCTGGCCCGCCACGCCGGCCGGCCCGTCCCGGCGGTCGTCACTGCCGCCCTCGCCTACCTCGTGAACCAGGCCGAGACCGCCATCCACTGCGCGCTCGGGATGACGTCGGGCGCGGCCGACGTGGTGCAGCGCTGGGCGCCCGAGAGCGTTCGTGACCGGCTCGTCGCCCGCCTGACGAGCCTCGACCCCGGCGAGGCGTGGGAGGGCGGCATGTTCCTCACCGAGCGCCAAGGCGGGAGCGACGTGGGGGCCAACACCACGCGGGCGGTGCAGGACGGCGACGAGTGGCTGCTCTTCGGCGAGAAGCACTTCTGCTCCAACGTCGACGCCGAGGTGTTCATCGTGCTCGCCCGGCCCGACGGCGCACCGCCCGGAAGTCGCGGACTCGCGACGTTCATCGTGCCCCGGCTCACCGACGACGGCGCGCCCAACGGCTTCCGCATCAAGCGCCTCAAGCCAAAGCTCGGCACGGTCGGCGTGCCCACCGGCGAAGTCGCGCTCGACGGCGCGCGGGCGTGGCTGGCGGGCGGGGCGGCGCAGAGCGCCACGGGCGACGCGGCGCGTGACGGCCGGGGCCTCAACCGGATGATGGAGATGGTGAACGGCAGCCGCTTCGGCGTCGCGCTGATGGGCCTCGGCATCCACCGCCGGTCGTTCCTGGAGGCAGCGATCTATGCCGCCCACCGCGAGCAGTGGGGCCAGCGCATCGACCGCTACCCGCTGGTCCGTGAGACGCTCGTCGACCTGCTCGTCGACCTCGAGGCGGGCACGGCCATGACCTTCGAGTGCGCGGCCGCCGCCCGCGCCAGTGCCGACGAGGCCGAAGGGCGCCTGCTGCGGCGGATCCTCATCCCGCTGGCCAAGATGCGCGCCACGCGCGTCGCCATCGGCGCGGCCAGCACCGCCCTCGAGGTCTTCGGCGGCAACGGCTACATGGAGGACTGGCCGATGGCCCGGCAGCTGCGCGACGCGCAGTGCCACACGATCTGGGAGGGCACCGAGAACATCCTGTGCATCGACGTGCGCCGAGCGATGCGGGGTGAGGGCGCCCACGAGGCGCTGCTGGCAAGGGTCGAGCGCGCGCTCGACGATGCCGGGCCTCACCGCGTGCTGGCCCAGCCGGCCGACGCGGTGGCGGCGACCCTGAAAGACGGGCGGGAGGCGATCGCGCACCTCGAGGCAGCGTCCGACGACATGCAGCTGCTGCACTCGCGCCGGCTCGCCGGGCTCCTCGCCGACCTGGCCCAGGGCGCCCTCCTCCTCGACGAGGCGGCGTGGTCGCTGGCGCGCGACGGCGACGCCCGCAAGGCGGTGGTCGCCCGCCGGTTCGCGCGGCGGCACCTCGTCACCGCGCCGGTACGCGGCATTCTCGACGACGACCGCACGGTGCTCGACCTCTTCGACCCCATCGTCCGGTACGGCCACGTCGAGGTCGCCGACGCCGCCTGAGAAATGCGTGCTCTCGTCCAGCGGGTGAGCCGCGCCCGCGTAACGGTCGAGGGAGAGGTGGTGGGGGAGATCGGCGACGGGCTCTGTGTCTTCGTCGGCGTGACCCACGACGACGACAACCCTCGCGCCCGGCGGCTGGCCGAGAAGGTGTGGCAGCTCCGCGTCCTTGCCGACGCGGACGGCGTGATGAACCGGTCGCTCTCGGACACTGCGGGCGAGGCGCTCGTCGTCAGCCAGTTCACCCTCTACGGCGACACCCGGCGGGGGCGGCGACCGTCGTGGATCGACGCCGCGCCGGGCGCGGTCGCCGAGCCGCTCGTCGAGGTCTTCTGTACCGCATTGCGCGAGCTCGGCGCCCGCGTCGCCACCGGCCGTTTCGGCGCCCACATGGAGGTCGAGCTGGTGAACGACGGACCGGTGACGATCAGCCTCGAGCTCTGAGCAGGGCGCGGCCCACGGCCGCGGCCGCGACCGCCGCCACCACGGCACCGGCGCCGAG
>VAXF01000163.1 GCA_005888395.1 Actinomycetota bacterium
GAAGTAGATCTTGCGCACGAGGTAGCCGGCGTCGACCACCGAGCCCGTGCCGCCCGCCAAGCCGGCGTTGAAGACATTCCAGAGCACGAGGCCGGCGAAGAAGAACAGTGCAAAGGGGATGTGCGCGTACTCGCCGTGCCCGTGGCTGTCTTTGATGGGTGAGAAGCCCATCACCCAGAACACGGTGGCATAGACGGCCACGAGCATCGCCGGCGTCAACAGCGACCACAGGAAGCCGAGCATCGAGCCGGCGTGCTTCGTGGCCAGGTCGCGCCGGACCATCTGGCGCAACAGGTCCTTCGAGCTCCGGAGCTCTCGCCATGAGTCGGCGAACGAGCGCGGCCGCGGCTGGACGAGCGGCGGTTCCTCGCCGGGAGCGAGGCGCGGCACGCGGTAGCCCGCGACGGTCTCGGGAACCGCGGCCATTACCGGGTGAGCTCCTTCACCATGCGCTCGAGCGGCTCGTGGTAGTCGGGCAGCAGCGGCAGGCCCGAGAGGCGCAGGGCGGCGTTGTCGAGCACCGAGTTCGCCGGGCGGGGCGCCGGCCGCGGCGGGTCGAGCCCGGCGGTGGGGATGGGCCGCACCCGCCCTGGGTCGAGCCCGGCGGCGGCGAGGATCTCACGGGCGAACCCGAACCAGCTGGTCGAGCCCTGGTTGGTGACGTGGAACGTGCCGGGCAGCCGGGCGACGACCAGCCGCCGGATCATCTCGGCCAGATCGGGAGTGAACGTGGGGCAGCCGTGCTGGTCGTCGACGACGGTGAGCTCGTCGCGCTCGTCCGCCAGCCGAAGGACGGTCTTGACGAAGTTGCGCCCGTTGAGGCCGCACACCCACGACGTGCGGACGAGGGTGGAACCTGGATCGAGCTCGCGCTCGCCTCCGAGCTTCGACCGCCCGTACACCGAGCGCGGGTTGGGGTCGTCCCACTCGCGGTAGGGCGAGGACGCGGTGCCGTCGAAGACGTAGTCGGTGGACACATAGCAGACACGAGCACCGACCATGCGGGCGCCCTCGACGATGTGACGGGTGCCGAGGCTGTTGACCTGGTAGGCGCGGTCGGCGTCGAGCTCGCAGCCGTCGACGTCGGTCCACGCGCCGGCGTGGACGACGGCGTCGGGCTCGACGAGCCCCGCCGCCTGCAGCACCTGGTCGCGGTCGGCGACGTCGAGCTGGGCGCGCGTGAGAGCAACGATCTCGTGCTCGTGGAACGCGGCGACGAGGTCGTGGCCGAGCTGGCCCCCGGCTCCGGTGATCAGTATCCGCACGTGGTCACCCGGCCTTCAGCGGCTCCCACCACCACCGGTTCTCCCGGTACCACTCGACCGTCGCCGCGAGCGCCTCGTCGAGGTCGTGGGCCGGGGCCCATCCGAGGCGACGCACCTTCGAGATGTCGAGCGAGTAGCGCCGGTCGTGCCCGAGCCGGTCGGTGACGTACTCGATCATCGAGTTGTCCTGCCCCAGCAGGGCGAGGATCTTCTCGGTGAGGACGCGGTTGGGGATCTCGTTGCCCGCGCCGATGTTGTAGATCTCGCCGACCTCGCCCCGCCGCAGGACGAGGTCGATGCCCGCGCAGTTGTCTTCGACGTAGCACCAGTCGCGCACGTTCATCCCGTCGCCGTAGAGGGGCACCTTCCTGCCGTCGAGGAGGTTGGTGACGAACAGCGGGATCACCTTCTCCGGGTACTGGTACGGCCCGTAGTTGTTCGACGAGCGGGTGACGACCACGGGAAGCCCGTAGGTGGTGAAGTAGGAGAGCGCGATCAGATCGGAGCCAGCCTTGGACGCGCTGTAGGGCGACCGGGGCTGCACGGGGTCGGTCTCCGTCGACGAGCCCTGCTCGACCGAGCCGTACACCTCGTCGGTGGAGATGTGCACGACCCGCGGCACCTCGAGGCGTCGGGCGACGTCCATGATCACGTTGGTGCCGTCGCAGTTCGTGTGGACGAACTCGTCGGGGCTCTTGATCGAACGGTCGACGTGGCTCTCGGCCGCGAAGTGCACGACCGCGTCATGGCCGGCCATGGCCTCCTCGACCGCCTCGCGGTCGGTGATGTCGCCCTTGACGAACTGGAAGCGGGCACCTTCGTCGACGTCGCGCAGGTTGGCGAGGTTGCCCGCGTAGGTCAGGACGTCGAACACCGTCACCTCGTCCTCGGTGTTGCCGAGGACGAAGCGGACGAAGTTGGACCCGATGAATCCGGCCCCGCCGGTGACGAAGAGCCGCACGCTCACAGGCTACGTGAGGTTGTGACGGCACCTAGGCTGCCCCGCCGTGAAGGGCGTGATCCTCGCCGGTGGCACCGGCAGCCGGCTCTACCCGCTCACCCGCATCACGAACAAGCACCTGCTGCCCATCTACGACCGTCCGATGGTCACCTACGGCATCGAGGCGCTCGTGAAGGCAGGCGTCACCGAGATCATGGTGGTCACCGGTGGCACCCACGCCGGGGAGTTCCTGCGGCTTCTCGGCAACGGCCACGACCACGGCATCGACCGCCTCCTGTACGCATACCAGGAGCAGGCTGGAGGCATCGCCGAGGCCCTCGGCCTCGCCGAGCGCTTCGTGGAGGGCGACCGCCTCGTGGTGATGCTCGCCGACAACATCGTCGAGCGCTCGATCGCCCCCGCCGTCGAGCACTTCGCCGACCAGGACAAGGGCGCTCGCATCCTGCTCTCACGCGTCGCCGACCCCAGCCACCTGCGCCATCTCGGTGTGCCCGAGCTCGACTCGAAGGGACGGGTGCTGCGCATCATCGAGAAACCGGAGGACCCACCGAGCACCTACGCGGTCACCGGCATCTACTTCTACGACTCCACTGTGTTCGACGTGATCCCCACGCTGAAGCCGTCGGGCCGCGGCGAGCTCGAGATCACCGACGTCAACAACTGGTTCGTCTCGCAGAAGACCATGGAGTACGACGTGCTCGAGGGCTTCTGGGGCGACGCCGGCGAGTCGATCGACGCCTACTACACCGTCAACGACTACGTCCGCCTGAACGGCGCCAACAAGGACTGAGCTCGGCAGCGTCAGCACTGCGGTTGGGCGGCGGGGGCTCCCTTGGACGCCACGGTCGTCGGCGGCGACGCAACGGTCGTGGGCGTCGCGCCCGAGCGGGGTGGCTTGACGACGCCCGAGAAGTCGGATCCCACGGTCAGCACGAGGTCGACCGACTGGAGCGTCGAGTCCTGTACGAGCTTGGCGCTCCCCGGCAGGTACGACTTCAGCAGCAGCGCCTTCCCACGCTGGCCGACGCCGTAGCGGATCTGAGTCTGCGGGTTGTGGAACGACGGCGCGTCGCCAGTGCCCGCGTTGTTGAAGCCGAGCTGCTGGAGCGTGGTGGCCACCTTCCCGGCCTGCCCGCTGACACCGGTGCCGTTGAGCACGCGCACCCGCACTGAGTTGGGGACGATCGACGGCGGTACCTTCTCCTGTTTGGGCGCCGCGAGCAGCCCGTTGAAGCGGTTGATGATGAGTTGTGCATCGGGTTGCTTGAACCGAAGTACCGCGGCACCGCCCGCCGTCGTGAACCCCTCGGTGGGCAGCGTCAGCATGTCGACGCTGTCGGGGTTCAGCGAGCGGAAGCGCGAGCCGAGGCGCAGGATGTCCTTGGTCGACATCCGGTTGTCGATGGTGATGTTCTTGATCGCGATCCCGATCAGCGAGTTGAGCTTGAACGGATTGCGGATGCCCTTCGAGATCGAGCGGCGCATGAGCCGGCGGATGAAGTCCTGCTGGCGCTGGATCCGGCCGAAGTCGCTCGTCGGGTCCTCGTGCCAGCGCCCCGCCTCGTAGTACTGGTAGTGCCGGCTGCGCACCCACGCCAGCGCCTGGTCGGGCGTCAGCATCACACAACCTGCCCGATAAATCTTCAGGTCGCTGTAGAAGTCACGGGCGGGCGCGGGCACGTAGATCGCCACGCCTCCCACCGCCGAGACCAGGTTGCGGAACCCGACGAAGTCAACCTCGAGATAGTGGTTGATGGTGATGCCGAGGTTCTGCTCGATCGTCTGTACGAGCGGCTGCGGCCCGTACTCGAACGACGTGTTGATGCGGTCGCGGAACGTCTTGCC
>VAXF01000164.1 GCA_005888395.1 Actinomycetota bacterium
CCACCGCGAGCAGCGCGTCCTCCTCGCTGGTGGTGCCGCAGATCTTCACGAACATGGAGACGAGCCTGGCACGCTACGGAGACGGGACGAGGGACCGCAGCGCGGCCCCCGGATCGGCAGCGGTGACGAGTGTCTCGCCCACGAGGATGGCGTCGTAGCCGGCTGACGCGAGCCGGGCGGCGTCGGCGCCGTCGCGTATTCCCGACTCGGCGACCGTGACGACGCCGGCGGGCACGCGGGCCCGCACGCGCTCGGCGCGCTCCCGGTCGACCTCGAACGTGCGCAGGTCGCGCTGGTTGACGCCGACGAGGGTCGCGCCCGCGACCAGGGCGCGGTCGAGCTCCCGCTCGTCGTGGACCTCGACGAGCGCCGCCAGCGAGAGCTCCTCGGCCAAGCGGTGCAGGACGGCGAGCTCCCGGTCGTCGAGGCCGGCCACGATGAGCAGCAGGGCGTCGGCGCCGATGAGCCGGGCGTCGCACACGTCACGCTCGGACACCGTGAAGTCCTTGCGCAACACCGGCAGCTCGCAGGCGGCCCGTGCCTCGGCCAGGTCAGCGGCCGATCCCCCGAAGAACTCCGCGTCGGTGAGCACCGACAGGCCGGCGGCGCCACCGGCCGCATACGACTTGGCCAGCACACCCGCGACGAGGCCGGATGCGAGGTCACCCCGGCTCGGCGAGCGCCGCTTGATCTCGGCGACCACCGACAGCCCCGGCACCTCGAGCGCGGCCCTGAACGGCCGCGGCGCAGGCCGGGTCGCCGCCTCGGCCACGAGTGCATCGAGGGGGCGGTGATCGGCTGCCGCCGCCCGCCGGTGGGCGTCGAGGATGCGCTCGAGGACATCGGCCACACCAGCAGTTTCACACTTCCCTCACATCGACCAGGCACGCTTTCCGCCAATGGATATGCAGCAGGGAACGATCGTCGTGGTCGAGGACGATCACAACATCGCCGACCTCCTCGAGCTCTACCTGCGCCGCGAGGGCTACCGCGTCGTGCAGGCGGAGACGGGTGAGGACGGGCTGGCCGCCGTGCACGACCAGCGGCCGCGCCTCGTCGTGCTCGACATCGGGCTGCCGGGCGGCGTCGACGGGCTCGAGGTGTGCCGGCGCCTGCGGTCGACGACCGACGTGCCCGTCATCATGCTCACCGCGCGCGACGAGGAAGTCGACCGCGTGCTCGGCCTCGAGCTGGGCGCCGACGACTACGTCACCAAGCCGTTCTCGCCGCGCGAGGTCGTCGCCCGGGTGAAAGCCATCCTGCGCCGCGCCGAAGGCTCCGGCCGCGAGCCGGCCGACGTCATCGCCATCGGCACTGTCGAGGTCGACGCCGCTCGCCGGGAGGCGCGGGTCGCGGGTCGCCCCATCGCCCTCGCCACGCGGGAGTTCGACCTCCTCCGCTACCTGGCCGAGAACCGGGGACTCGCCCTCAGCCGGCAACAGCTCCTCGACGGGGTGTGGGGCCCCGGCTGGTACGGCGACGAGCGCACCGTCGACGTCCACGTGCGCCAGCTGCGCAAGAAGCTCGGTGACGGCCTGCCCCTGGCCACGGTCTGGGGCGTCGGCTACCGGTTGGACTGACATGACTCGACGGCTCACGCTCGCCATCGTCAGTGTCGTCGTCGGCGCGCTACTCGTGGCAGGGCTCGGCACGCTGCTGCTCGTGCGGGTCGGGTCGCGCGACGAGACCCGGCGTCGGCTCGTCGACCAGGCCGACACCATCGCGACACGGCTCGACATCGCCGAACGTCCGGCGCTGCTGCGAGCCATCGCCAGCACGCTCCGGCTCGAGGACGTGGGCCTCGTGCGCTTCGGCCCGCGCGGTCGCACGATCGACGCGCCGCCGGCGGGCGTTTCACTGGCCGACCTCGACTTCGCCCGGCTGCGCGCCGGGGAGACGCTGGCCGGCTCCCACGGCGGGATCGTGTTCGCCGCCGCGCCCGTGAATCGCCCCGCCGGCCTGGCCGCCATCGTCCTGACCCGCCGCGCCGACGCGGGATTGCGCACCGGAGGGCGTTGGTTCGTCCTCGCCACGTTGCTCGCGCTGGCCGCGTCGGTTGCGGTCGCGTTCAGCCTCGGCTCCCGGTTGACGCGCCCGCTGCGCGACGCCGAGGCCGCCACGCGCCGCATCGCGGCGGGCGACCTGTCGGCACGTGTCCCGGTGCCCGACAACGACGACGAGCTCGCCGCCCTCGCCCGCTCGATCAACGCCATGGCGACCGAGCTCGACCGTTCCCGCGGCCTCGAGCGCCAGTTCCTCCTGTCGGTCTCGCACGACCTGCGCACGCCCCTGACCTCGATCCGCGGCTTCGCCGAGGCGATCTCGGACGGGGCCGCTCCCGATCACACCAAGGCGGCCGCGGTGATCGCCGCCGAGGCCCGGCGCCTCGAGCGGCTCGTGGGCGATCTGCTCGCGCTGGCCCGGCTCGACGCCCGCCGCTTCGCGCTCGAGCCGCGCCCGGTCGACGTCGGCGAGTTGGTCGTGGACGCGGCCGAAGGCTTCCGACCGGCGGCCGAGGACGCCGGCATCGCCCTCGCGGTCGCCCGCGACCGCGAGGGGCTTCGCACCGCAGCCGACGCCGACCGGCTCGCGCAGGTGGTAGCCAACCTGGTCGAGAACGCGCTCAAGTTCGCGACGAGCCGCATCGATGTCGGCGCCCATCTCAGTGGCGGTGACATCGAGATCTCGGTCGAGGACGACGGGCCCGGGATCGCCGACGATGACCTCCCGCGCGTGTTCGACCGCCTCTACACGTCGGCCCGCCCGCCGGCCCGCAACGGCACAGGATCCGGGTTGGGCCTGGCGATCGTGCGGGAGCTGGTGCAGGCCATGGGCGGCGCAGTACGCGCCGAACGCGTCGCGCCCGGGACGCGCATGGTCGTGTCGCTGCCCGCAGCTACTTCCGCTTCTTGACGGTGGTGCTGGTGGTGGACCCGATGGGCAGCACCGTCGACGACGGCGCCGACGTCGCCGTCGTTGGTGGCGGCCGGTTCGTGCAGGCCGGCAGCTTGAGCTGATAGATCGTGCCGCCGACGGTGACCGCCAACGGCTGCGGGCCGGTCGCGTGGCACTTCACCTGCCACTCGGCCTGACCACGCGCGTCGGTGACGACCGGGTTGGCGCTGTCGAGCTGCCAGCTCCCGCCGGCATCGGTGAGCGAGACGCCGACGCCGACCGAAGGCTGGGATCGGATCACCCCCTGGTCGTCGACAACCCGCGTGGCGACGGTCACGGCCAGGCCCACCGGCTCGTCGACGAACGGCGGGCTCGGCGCGACCGCTCCCACCACCCCGACCCCTTGCACCTGCTCGAGCGCAAAGGTCACCAGCCGCGTGTCGGTGGCGCCGAGGAAGAAGAGCTGCGGCTGGTTGACCGTGAGATCGGGCGCGCGCCAGGCGCGCACGCGGTAACGCCCTCCGGCGACGTTGTCGACGTGCCACGCGCCGAGGTCGTCGGTGAGGAGGTCGAGGGTGATCTCACGGTCGCCCACGATGCGCTGGACGCGCACCGTCGCGCCCGCGACGCTCGCGCCGCCGGCCGTCACCGTTCCCGTGAGCACCGCCTGCCCGGGCCCGAAGGTCAGGGTGGTCGTCGTGCGGCCCGGGATCCCGGCGAGCTTGACCGAGCTGAGGTCGGGCTCGGTCGTGCTCGTGGTCGTCGTCTCGCCTGCCGGCGTGGGTTGCGGGCCGGCCTCGTGCCCGTGCGAGCACGCGGCCAGGAGCGCGGACGCGAGCAGCAGCGCGAGGCCGAGGTGGCGGCGGGGCACCCGCCTAACCTAGAAGCGGGAGTTCCTGCAGTTGGGCCGCGGCCTCGCCGCCGTCCCAAGCCAGCGTCACGTCGCCGGGCACCGGAACGTCGCGTTTCACGTAGGCCAGTGCGACCGGCCCCAGCGCGGGTGAGCGCGCCGCACTCGTAACGGTGCCGGAGTCCTTCCCGTCGAAATGCACGACTGCGCCGGCGGACGGCGTGACGCCACCGGCGACTATCAGACCCCGCAACCGCCGGGGCACATTCCCTCCCCGGGAGTCGATCCGAGCGACGAGCTCCTGGCCGGTGTAGCAGCCCTTGGTGAAGTTCACGGTCTGCTCGATGAGCCAGGGCCCGGCTTCGTGCGGGATCGTGTGCTCGTCGAGCTCGCGGCCCGTCATGGGGACGCCTGCCTCGACACGCACCGCCTCGTAGGCCTCCAGCCCGCACTCGGACGCGAAGTCGGGCAGAGAGGGGTCGGGGCCGATGAGGTCGATGGCGGTCAGTCCCGGCCAGTCGAGTTGGGCGGCGTACGTGCCGACCTCGACGTGCCACCGCCCGGCGAGACCCGGCCCTCGCAATGCGATGCAGTGGCCGTCGGTCGGCTCGATGTCGCACTTCACGCGCAGCTTGAACCGCGTCAGGCGTTCGACCACGGCGTCACCCCAACCAGCGTCGGTGTCGAGAAGGAGTTCGTCGTCGGCACTGCGCGTCACGCGTACGAGAGCGACCACCTTTCCCTGAGGCTGGAGGAGCAGTGACAGCGCCGACGCACCGGTGGCGAGCGCCTTCACGTCCTGGCTCAGCTGCCCGTCGAGAAAGTCGAGCGCATCGGGGCCGCTCACGCGGACGAAGTCGCGCGGCAGCCGGACGGCGCCGACCTCCTCGCGCAGTGCCCGGTAGTCGGCGTCGAGGTCAGGCATGGAGGGGCGTCGCGCTCATGCGGCGTGCCGCCGGCACCGCGGCCAGCAACGCCGCCGCCTTGTTGCGGCACTCGAGGTCTTCGTCGCCGGGGTCGCTGTCGGCGACGATGCCCGCGCCGGCCTGCACGCTGGCGCGGCCGTCGGGCTTCACCAGCATCGTGCGGATGGCGATGGCCGTGTCGAGGTTGCCGGAGAAGTCGAGGTACCCGACGACGCCGCCGTAGGGACCGCGCTTGGTCGCCTCGAGGTCGTCGATGATCTCCATCGCCCGCACCTTCGGCGCACCTGAGACCGTGCCGGCAGGCATCGTCGCCCGCAGGACGTCGACCGGGCCCTTGCCGGCCGCCAACGTGCCCGAGACCTGCGACGTGAGGTGCATGACGTGGCTGTAGTACTCGAGGGTCATCAGCTCGTCGACCTGCTCGGTGCCGAAGTCCACGACGCGGCCGACGTCGTTCCGGGCCAGGTCGACGAGCATCACGTGCTCCGCCTGCTCCTTGGGGTGCTCGCGCAGCTCCGCCGCCATTCGCCGGTCCTGTTCGTCGGTGCGCCCCCGGAAGCGCGTGCCCGCGATCGGACGGGACACAACGCGTCCCGCCAGCAGTTGCACCATCGGTTCCGGCGACGAGCCGACGACCGTGACCTCCGGGTGGCGGATGAAGTACATGTACGGGCTCGGGTTCACCTGCCGGAGCACCCGGTAGACGTCGAACGGGTCGGCCTGCAGGTCGAGGTCGAAACGCTGCGAGAGCACGACCTGGAAGATGTCGCCCGCC
>VAXF01000165.1:0-4795 GCA_005888395.1 Actinomycetota bacterium
TGCTCGGGCGCGCGGGGTTCGGCGTGCTGAGCGAGGAGTCGGGCGCGCATGACGCCGACCGGCCCGTCCTCGTGGTGATCGACCCCGTCGACGGCTCGACCAATGCGTCGCGCGGGCTGCCGTGGTTCGCGACGAGCCGGTGTGCGCTCGACGGCGACGGGGCCCGCGCCGCCGTGGTCGTCAACCAGGCGACGGGCACGCGCTTCGAAGCGATGCGCGGAGGGGGCGCCCGCCGCGACGGTGCCGCCATCCAGCCGACCGGCACCCGCGCGGTCGGCGAGGCCCTCGTCGCCTTCAACGGCTACCCGCGCCGGCACCTCGGCTGGTACCAGTACCGCTCGCTGGGGGCCATCGCTCTCGACCTGTGCGCGGTGGCCGGCGGCCAGCTCGATGCGGTGGTCTCCTGCGTCGACGACGCCGCCGGCCCCTGGGACTACCTCGGCGGCATGCTCGTGTGCCTCGAGGCAGGCGCGGCCGTGGCCGATGCCGGCGGCCGCCCGCTCGTCGCCCGCGACCACACCGACCGCCGCACCCCGGCCGCGGCGGCCACGCCCGAGCTGCTGGCCGCCCTGCTCGCCACCCCCTGACGAGGACGAGAGAGTGGTCGTTTTTCGACCGGTATCTCGTCCTCGCGGAAATAAATTGACGCGACTAGTCCCGGTATGGTGCGATACCGGTGCCCGCAATCCCGCGGGCCGGAGACGGTGAGGCCACGAATGAAGCAGCAGCGCTGGTGCGCCACCAAGCCGATGGGCATGGTCGGTGCCGGCGCGCGTCCGTGGGCGGCCTACGCCATCGCCGGTTTCGACGTGACCCCCTTCGCTGGGCACTCGCTTCACACGAACCCCAGCACCGGGCGGCCAATGGGTCGAGGAGGCACCGGGTAACCCCCGAACCCTCCCGCAGCAGGGCCCAGAGGCCGCCGGATCATCCGGCGGCCTTTCTGTTTCTCGGGATTCCGGCACAGAGGAGAGGAGACAGGCGAGATGTTCGCCGAACTGCAACAGGACGAAGACGAGCTACAGCGGTTCCGGGACCTGGCGCGCTGCAACGACGGCGTCGGGTCGATGGTGGGACTGTTCTTCTCGGAGCAGCTCGACGACATCGCCCGGGCCAAGGCGATCTGTGCCAAGTGCCCGGTGCGCGAGGAGTGCTTCGAGGGGGCCGTGGCGCGGCGCGAGCCGTGGGGCGTGTGGGGCGGGCAGCTGTTCCTGAACGGGAAGGTGCTCGCCTTCAAGCGCAAGCGCGGCCGTCCCCCCAAGAACCCGCAGGCTCAGCAGATCGCTTGACGAGCCACGTGACCGCCCGTCCCGGCTCCACGCCCGTTTCCCCCCTGCGGGCGTGGAGCCGGGGGCGGCAACCACGCGTGCGAATGCGGGTGCGCGCCGGCCTTAGGCTCGTGTGATGGTGCGACGGTTGCACCTCCTGCTACTGAAGGTCTACCGGCGCCTGCCGCGACGGGGCCGGTTGCTGGTCGTCCACACACTGGCGCCCAACTACAGCGTGGGCGCGATGTGCGTGATCGAGCGCGCCGACGCTGCGCTGCTGCTCGTCCGTCACTCCTACCGGCGACGGTGGGGCGTTCCCGGCGGGCTGCTCAAGCGGCGCGAGCCCCCGGAGCAGGCGGCCCGACGGGAGGCGTTCGAGGAGGTCGAGCTGGCGGTGGAGCTGGTCGGCGAGCCCTCGGTGGTCGTGGAGCCGAAGTCGCGGCGGGTCGACATCGTCTACCGGGCGCGGCTCGCGGTCGAGGCCGACGCGGAGGTGGTGCGGCCGTCGTCACCCGAGATCGTCGAGGTCAGGTGGTTCAAGCCCGACCAGCTACCGGAGCTCCAGCGCGAGACGGCCGGGGCGCTGGTGGCTCTCGCCAGAGCTCGGGGCCGCCCGCGCCCGGTGCCCCGAGCGGCGAGCTCCGGATGACCTATATGGCGACGAGGTCGCGCAGGGTCGGCGGCGTGCAGGGATGCCGCAGCTTCGAGAGGGCCTTGGCCTCGATCTGACGGATGCGCTCTCGGGTCAGGCGGAACTCGCGGCCGACCTCCTCGAGTGTGTAGGGCTCACCCGTGAGCAGGCCGTAGCGCATCTCGAGCACCCGCTGCTCGCGCGCCGAGAGCCCGGCCAGCACCGAGCGGACCTCCTCGCGGCGCATGGCCAGGGCGGCGGCCTCGTAGGGCGCCTCGGCCTGGCGGTCCTCGAGGAAGTCGGCCAGCTCGGCGTCGTCGTCGCCCACGTGCTCGAACAGCGACACCGGATCGGGTGAGACGCGCAGTGCCTCGTACACCTTCTCGACGGGGAGCCCGCTCTCGGCCGCGACCTCGTCGAGTGTCGCCTCGCGCCCGAGCGAGCGAGCGAGGCGCGCCGCGGACCGGCCGACCTGGGCGACGGTCTCGACCATGTGCACCGGCACGCGGATCGTGCGGCCCTTGTCGGCGATGGCACGGGTGATGGCCTGGCGGATCCACCACGTCGCGTAGGTCGAGAACTTGAAGCCCTTGCGGTAGTCGAACTTCTCGACCGCGCGCATGAGCCCGAGGTTGCCCTCCTGCACCAGGTCGAGCAGTGGCAGCCCGGACGACTGGTACCGCTTGGCGATCGACACGACGAGCCGCAGGTTCGACTGGATGAACCGCTGCCGCGCCTCGCGTCCGGCCTCCACCAGCGCTGTGAGCCGGGCGCGCTCGCCGCGGGCGAGGCGCGTCGCGCCCGCGAGGGTTTCCCCGGCCTCGGCCGCGGTCTCGAGGATCTTGCCCAGCTCGACCTCGTCCTCGGCGGTGAGCAACTCGTACGCACCGATCTCCTTCAGATACCGCCGGACCAGATCTTCCACCACGTCGGTCTGGTTGCGACGCGCCATGTCACGCTCCCCGATAGGTTCGACGCCCGTGGTCGAGGGTACCGCCGCCGAGCCGCCGATCCTGGTATCCGCGTGCCTGCTCGGTGTCGCCTGCAACCACCTCGGGCGGGCGAGCGCGTCGGACGCGGTGATCGAGCTGTCGCGCACGCGCCGCGTCGTGCCGGTGTGCCCGGAGACGATGGGCGGGCTGCCGACGCCGCGACCGGCGGCGGAGATCCAGGCCGACGGCCGTGTGACCACCTCCGACGGCGTCGACGTGACGGATCGCTACGAACGCGGCGCACGCGCGACCGTCGAACTCGCCCTCGCCGTGGGCGCGCGCGAAGCCGTGCTCAAGGAACGGTCGCCTTCCTGCGGCTGTCACCAGGTCTACAACGGCTCGTTCTCGCGGACGCGGATGCCGGGGGAGGGTGTGACCGCGCGCGCCCTGCGCCAGGCCGGCGTCGAGGTGCGCTCGGAGGAGGACGTTTCGGACATCTGAACCACGCGTCAACCTCGGGCGGGGGTCCGGCGTTTGAGGGGTGAACGCCGGCCACGACGCCGAGCACAGAGGAGACGCCATGCTCGCACCCCGCTTCGTCGCTCCACCTCGATCGTTCCTGCCCGTTGCCGTGCTGCTCTTCGTCGTCATGGCGGCGGCCGGCGTGAGCGGCACGCCGTCGGGGCATCGCACCACCGTCGCCCTGCCCTTCCGTCTGATCGACACGAGCCCGAGTGGCAACTTCGTGAGCGCGTGCCCGTTCAGCCATCGCCTTCCCGACGACCCGATCGTGAAGCCCCTGCTGCCGGGCGCGTCGCACAGCCACGACTTCTTCGCCAACAACACCACGAACGCGTTCTCGACGTATGCGAGCCTGCGCGCCGGCACGACCACGTGCGCGGCGAAGGCCGACACCGCGGGCTACTGGGTGCCGACCCTCTACTACGACGGCGTGGCGGTGACCACGCCGTACGCGGCGCAGATCTACTACATGGTCGCGGGCCGCAACCCGGCCACGATCCGCCCGTTCCCCGCTGGGTTGGAGATGGTCGCCGGCACCGCGACCGCGACCGGGCCGATCCCGAAGAACGGCGCCAACTGGGGTTGCGGCGGCGGCAGCCCGATCCCGTTCTCGCTCACCGCGCCGACCTGCCCCGCTCCGTACACGCTCGAGCTCGGCATCCGGTTCCCGGACTGTTGGGACGGCGTGCACCTCGACTCGCTCGACCACAAGAGTCACATGGCCTACTCGATGATGTACGGCGGCGTGTGCCCCGCCGACCACCCCGTGCCCGTGCCGGCCCTGCTCCTCGGCATCAAGTACCCGGTGTCGGACGGGTCGCGGGTCACGCTCTCGTCGGGCCCGAGCTACACGGCCCACGGCGACTTCTTCAACGCGTGGGACCAGCGCGTGCTCGACGCGCTCGTCGCCGGCTGCCTGAACACCGGCACGACCTGTGGGCGGGCGCGGACGGTTGATGGCGGAGCGACGATGACCAACTCCGGCTTCGTCGTCCCGCCGGCGTAGCCAGAGGGTCGAAGCTGACGTGGGCACGCCCGCAGCGGGCGGGCAGCTGGGGACCCGGACGCAGCTCACGCTGCCGGCCGTGCCGGCCGACGACAATGAGGTGGCAGTGGAGCCGGACGCAGAGTTCGAGGCCGTTTTCTTCGAGCTCTATCCGCGCGCCGTGGCGCTGGCGCAGCGCATCGTGTGCGATCGTGCCGCCGCCGAGGACATCGCCGCCGAGGCCTTCGCCCGCGCGTACCTACGGTGGGCCCGCGTGAGCGAGCTCGCCTGGCGCGACGGATGGGTGTTGCGGACAGTCACCAACCTGGCCATCGACGCCACCCGCCGCCGGCGCCGGCGTCTGCCGCCTCCCGTGGCGCCCACGACCTTCGAGGACATCACGGCGTCGCGCCTCGCGCTGACCGCCGCGGTGCGCGCGTTGCCGCGGCGCCAGCGC
>VAXF01000165.1:4922-5975 GCA_005888395.1 Actinomycetota bacterium
GTCCCGAGGACGTCCTCGCCCAGGTCTACCGGCGCGCCAATCAACTGCGGCGCCGACGCCGCGTCGTGCGCGGCGGGATGGCAGCGCTCGGCGTTGCCGCGATCGCCGCGCTCGTCCCGGTGATCGCGGGCGGCTCGGGCAGCAAGGTGCGCCTCGACACCGCGCACCCCTCGATCCCGCCGGCCACGACGAGTCCGTCGGTGCCGTCGGTGTCGACGACCGTTCCTTCGGGGCCCGCGACGACGCTGGTGCCCGGGCCGGTGTCGACCATCGTGCACACGGCCTCGCCGACGACCGTGGCGCCCGCGCCCGTGCCGACGACCGTCGCCGGTGCGCCCGGGTCGGCGCCGGCGACGAGTGGGAGCTTCGCCGACGTGTGCCGGCTGCGCGCCGACTCACCGCCGAAGTACGACGCGTTCGGCGGGCCGAAGCCGGGGGAGTCGCCGTCGCCGACCACCTGCAAGCGCAGCGCCGACGGGTCCGCGTACCTCGTGCCCCGACTGTTCGTCGACGGTCAGCCCGTGCGGCCGTCGGAGGTGTTCGCGTACTACCTCACGGGCAACAAGCCGGGCTCGGGCATCCGGGCGTTCCCGTCCCGCCTGATGATGATGGCGGGTGACCTGTCCGGGACCTCGTCGCCGAAGGGCAAGATCGACTGGGGGTGCGGGTCCGACAGCCCGATCGTCGACTCCGACGCTGTGCCGACGTGCCCTGCGCCGCACCAGCTCGAGGTGCACATCCGGTTCCCCGATTGCTGGGACGGCAAGAACCTCGACTCGCCGAACCACGAGAGCCACATGGCCTACAGCGCGGGTGGCACCTGCCCGAGCGACCACCCGGTGCCGGTGCCGCGGCTGTTCCTCGGGGTGAAGTACCCGACGTCGGGTGGATCGGGCGTGACGACGTCGTTCGGCGGCCCGGCAACCATGCACGGCGTATTCGTGAACCAGTGGGATCAGCCGACGCTCGAGGCGCTCGTGCGCGGGTGCCTCGGCGCGAACAAGGCCTGCGGGCAGGGCGGCCCCTGACCGTTACCCTTGGGCGCGCTCCGGG
>VAXF01000135.1 GCA_005888395.1 Actinomycetota bacterium
CCCGGAGATCATGGGACGCGATGGCGACGAAGTCCCGCAACGACTGGTTGGCCGCCTCGAGCACGGCGTTGGCCCGCTCGATCTCCCGGTTGGCGGCGTAGAGCTGTGCGGTCACGCGCTCGGCGATCGACTCGGCCTCGAGCCGGGCCCGATGCTCCCGGTCGAGGCGCGTACGCAGCCGGTCCGGCTCCCCGCTCACCACGCCCCCACGATACGTACCGGGGAATACGGTCGGCGAGATGAGCCGGGTGCTCAGCGCCTACGGACACCTGCACCGTTAGTGTTCGTCGAGGTACGCGCCTCGAGCAGAGGGGGTAGGGATGCGGATCCGGATCGTGGCGGTGGCCACCGCGCTGGTTGTGCTGGCCGCCGCGTGCTCCTCTGGCGGCACGAAGAAGCCGACGGGCGAGAGCGCCACCACGACACCGTCGGGGCCGGTCGTGCACGTCACGGAGCCGGGGGTCACCGACACCGAGATCCACGTCGGCGCCGTGACCTCGAAGACCAACCCGCTCGGCGGCAACTACGCCGACCTCGACGCGGGGATCAAGGCCTACTTCGCCATGGTCGACGCGGGCGGCGGCGTCTTCGGTCGCCAGCTGAAGCTCACCTCGGAGCGCGACGACAACACCGTGAGCAACCAGGCCGAGGTCCAGGCCATGCTCTCGCAGGACAACGTCTTCGCCGCGTTCGTCGCGACCCTCCTGTTCACCGGCGCCGACCTCCTCCAGCGCCAGGGCATCCCCACGTTCGTGTGGAACATCAACCCGGAGTTCGCGGACAAGGATCACCTCTTCGGCAACATCGGCGCCATCTGCTTCGGCTGTATCGGCCAGGGCCTCCCGTGGCTGGCGCGCAAGCTCGGGGCGAAGAAGGTTGGCGTCGTGGGCTACGGCGTCTCGCAGGAATCGAAGCTGTGCGCGGCCGGGATCCGCGACTCGTTCAAGAAGTTCCCGACCGCCCAGGTCGCGTTCTTCGACGACTCGCTGCCGTTCGGCGTCCCCGATCTCAGCAGTCAGGTGGCGTCGATGAAGAAGGGCGGTGTCGACTTCGTCACGACCTGCATGGACCTCAACGGCGTGTTCACGCTGGCCAAGGAGATGGCCAAGCAGGGGCTGAAGGCCGTGCAGTACCTGCCCAACGGCTACGACTCCGACTTCATGGCGGCCAACGGCCAGTTCTTCGAGGGCGACTACGTGGTCACCCAGTTCGTCGCCTTCGAGCAGACGCCGCGCAACAAGCAGATCAGCGACTTCTTCCGGTGGATCGGCCGCACGGGAGGCAAGCCCGACGAGCTGTCGATGAGCGGGTGGATACTCGCCGACGAGTTCGTGACCGGTCTCCGCAAGGCGGGCCCCGCCTTCAGCCGCCAGAAGGTCGTCGACGCGCTGAACGCCGGCGTCTACGACCCGGGTGGCCTGATCGAGCCGATCGACTGGCGCTATCAGCAAACCGGTCGCCAATCGAGTGCGCCACGCTCGTCCAGGTGAAGGCGGGCAAGTTCGTGCCCGCCTTCAGCGAGCACGGCCCGTGGAACTGCTTCGACGACCGCAACTCGCAGCTGAGCGACAACTCCATGACCCTGGACGAGGCGCGCAAGGTCCTCGCCACGGGGCCCATGTAGCCGGGCAGCCCACGGCGACGTGCACGACCTGATCAGCGCGCTGCTGCGCGGCTTTCCGATCGGGTGCGTCTACGGGCTCGTGGCCGTCGGCGTCGTCCTCACCTACAAGACGTCGGGCGTCTTCAACCTCGCTTTCGGCGCCCAGGCGTTTGTCTCGGCCGCGGTGTACTTCGTGCTCCACGTACGCGACGGCTGGCCGATCGCACCCGCCTTCGCCGTGGCGGTGCTCGTGGTCGCGCCGGTGGTGGGGTTCGTGCTCGACCTCGCGCTCTTCCGCCACCTGCGGAGCGCGCCGCCGATCGCCCGCCACGTCGTGTCGATCGGGCTGCTCGTGGGCATCCCGGCGATCGTCGTGCTCGCGCTCCACTTCGGCACCAGCCCCGCCTACGGCCCGCGGGGGATCGTGCCCGGGGGACTGGTCGTCTACCGCTTCGGTGAGTACGCGGTGAGCCGCGACGAGCTGACGACGATCGTGGTGACGTTCCTCGCCGTCGGCCTGTTGAGCGCGCTGCTGCGCCTCACGGCCGCGGGCCTGCGCATGCGAGCGGTGGTGGAGAGCCCGCGAATGACCGAGCTCGCCGGCGTGAACGCCAACCGCGTCGGCTCGTTGTCGTGGATGCTCTCGGGCCTGTTCGCCGGGTTGGCCGGCGTGCTGCTGGCGCCGCTGTTCCCGCAGGTGAGCGCAGACAACTTCTTCCTGCTGATCGTCGCCGCCATCGCCGCCGCGGCGTTCGCGTCCCTGTCGAGCCTGCCGTTGGCCCTGGTGGGCGGCCTGCTGCTGGGACTCATCGGTCAGCTGCTGGCGACGTGGCTGCCGACCGGAAGCCTGCTCGCGCAAGGGCTGCGTCCGTCCTTCCCGTTCGTCGCCCTGTTCGTGCTGCTCGTCTTCTGGCCGGGTCTCCGCCGGCGCCGCGAGTCGACCGACCCGCTCGCGGCCGTCGACCCGCCCCCGCCGCAGCTGGCGGCCGACGTGCGCAGTCGCGAGCTCACGCTGCTGACGCGCGCGCTCACGGTGGTCGCCGCCGGGGTCGGCCTGTGGTGGGTGCTGGCGGTGGCCAACGCCTTCTGGCTGCTGCTCGTCACCCAGGCCGTGATCCTGTCGATCGTCTTCCTATCCGTCACCGTGATCACGGGGATGGCAGGGCAGATCTCGCTGGCGCAGGCCGTGTTCGCCGCCATCGGCGCGTTCACCACCGCCCAGCTGGCCAACCGGTTCGACGTGCCCTTGCTCGTGACGGTGCTCGCCGGCGCCGCGATCGCCGCGATCGTGGGCGCGCTCCTCGCGCTGCCCGCGGTGCGGTTGGGCGGCATCCACCTCACGTTGGCGACGCTGGCATTCGCGCTGTTCTTCGAGAACGTGCTCGTGAAGGTCGATTGGATCGGCGGCTCGGCGGTGCCGCCGCGTGTGGCGCGACCGGTGCTCGGCCCGATCGACTTCGCGGGCGACCGGTCGTTCTTCTTCCTCTCGGTCGCCGTGCTCGTCGTGGTGGGGTCGCTCGTGATGCTCGTCCGCGCCGGCACGACAGGCCGCTTCCTGCGCGCCCTCGGCGGCAGCGAGGTGGCGGCGGCCGCGGTCGGGATCAACCCGGCCCGGGCGCGGGTGACCGCGTTCGCACTGTCGGCGGCCATCGCCGGTCTCGGCGGGGGACTGCTCGCGATGCAGCAGGGGCAGGCGAACTACCAGGCCGACTTCAGCGTGGGCGCCGGCCTGTTCTGGATCGTGATCGTGGTGACGCTCGGCGCCCGCACCGTCGAAGGAGCCGTGCAGGGAGGCGCCGCGCTCAAGCTGTTCCCGCAGGCGTTGAAGGCGGTCGGACTGTCGCTGACCTGGCAGCCCGTACTCTTCGGGCTCGGCGCGCTCACCTTCGCGCGCCACCCGGAGGGCATCGTCGAGCACGGCAAGCGCACATCGCTGGCGGCGGTCCAACGGCTACTCGATCGCCGTACCCGCACCTGATGAGCCTGCTCGTCGCACGAGGCGTCCGGAAGACCTTCGCCGGCATCGTCGCCCTCGACGACGTCGACCTCGAAGTCGAGCCGGGGGAGCTGGTCGGGCTCATCGGACCCAACGGCGCCGGGAAGACCACGCTGTTCAACTGCCTCCTCGGCATCACCAGGCCTGACCGCGGCTCGGTGGGTTTCGCCGGCCGGGACCTCGCACGCATGCCCGTGTACCGCCGGGCGCGTCTGGGCATCGGGCGCACCTTTCAGCGGGTGGAGCTGTTCTCCGGGATGACGGTGCGCGACCACTTGCTGGTTGCCGAGCGCGCCCGCCGTGGCGACGGCGCGCTGTGGAAGGACGTGCTCGGGCTCGGGCGCCTGCGACGCGACGAGGTCGATCGCAGCGAACGGACCCTCGAGCTGCTCGGCCTCGCCGACGTGGCCGACCGGCCGATCGAGTCGCTCAGCCTCGGGCGCGGCAGGTTGGTCGAGGTCGGCCGCGCCCTGATGACCGAGCCCCGCCTTCTCATGCTCGACGAGCCGTCGTCGGGCCTCGACCGGTCCGAGACCGACGCGCTGGTCGCGACGCTGCATCAGGTGCATCGTGAGCGCGATATCGCCATCGTGCTCGTGGAGCACGACGTCGACATGGTGCGGGGCTTCGTCTCTCGCCTGTACGTCATGGACTTCGGTCGCGTCATCGCGTCCGGCGCGACGACCGACGTGCTCGGCGACGAGCTCGTGCGACGCGCCTATCTGGGGGGGGCGGCGCCGTGACCGCGCCACTTCCGGGCGGCACCCCGCTGCTCGAGCTCCGCGGGGTCAGCGCGGGCTACGGGCCCTACCGGGCCCTGTTCGACGTGTCGCTGGAGGTGGCCGAGGCGTCGACCGTCGCGTTGCTCGGCCCGAACGGCGCGGGGAAGACAACCGTCGCCCGGCTCTGTTCCGGGCTCGTGCGCCCGACCTCGGGCCGGGTCGTCTTCGCCGGGGCCGAGATCACGGGGCTGCCGCCCTGGCGCATCGCCCGTGCCGGCGTCAGCCACGCGCCGGAGGGCCGGTCGGTGTTCGCGTCACTGACCGTCGAGGAGAACCTCGCGCTGGAACTCGCGAGCCTGGGACGGCGCGGTATGGCATCGGCGCTCGCGCGCGCCTATGACCTGTTCCCGCAGCTCTCGGGGCGGCGGCGTCAACTGGCCGGCACGTTGTCGGGCGGTGAGCAGCGCATGCTCATGCTGGCGCGCGTGCTCGCCCATCCGCCGCGTCTGCTCGTGGTCGACGAGCTCTCGCTCGGGCTCGCACCCGTGGTGCTCGAGCAGGTGTACGCAACGCTTCACACGGTGCGCGACGCCGGCACCTCGATGCTCGTGATCGAGCAGCACGCCAGCCACGCGTTGGCGCTCGCCGACCGTGTTGTCGTGCTCGACAAGGGCACGGTCATGTACGCCGGCCCGACAGCTGAGCTCGGCGACCTGAGGACGCGATTTCTGGGTTGACCAGCGCCTCGCGGAGCGAGTCGAGTCGCTCGGGCACGACGCGGTACCAGACCCATCGGCCGCGCTTCTCCGACTCGATCAAGCCCGCCTCCGAGAGCACCCGCAGGTGGTGGCTGACCGTGGGTTGCGACTTGCCGAGCGGCTCAACCAGAGCGCACGCGCATACCTCGGGCTGAGCGGCGACGAGGCTCAGGAGACGCAGCCGGCCCGGATCGGCCAGGGCCGCGAACCCCGCCGCCAGCTCGTCGGCCTCGCCCGGGCGGAGGGGAGCGGCGAGCACCGCGGGGCAGCAGTCCTGCATGAGCGCCTCCTGAGCCGACGCATTAGAGCCAACGTATTGACAACCTTCGATAGATGGTAGATGATTCATCGAAAGCCGTCAATACGTCCGGAGGTCCCGATGGCCCGCCTGCAACTCGCCCTGAACGTCTCCGACCTCGACGCCGCCGTCGACTTCTACCGCCGGCTCTTCGGGGTGGAGCCGGCCAAGCTCCGGCCCGGCTATGCCAACTTCGCCGTCGGCGACCCGCCGCTGAAGCTGGTGCTGAACGCGCCGGGGAGCGGTGCCGCGGGCACGATCAACCACCTCGGTGTCGAGGTCGACTCGGCCGACGAGGTGGCCGAGACCGCGCAGCGCCTCGAGGCGAGCGGGCTCCTGCCGACGCGTGATGACGGCGTCTGTTGCTACGCCGACCAGAGCAAGGTCTGGGTCGACGGGCCCGACGGCAAGCCGTGGGAGGTCTACGCCGTGCTTGCCGACGTCGACGAGCCCGCCCGCACGGCGTCGTGCTGCGGAGACGCGGGCTGCTGAGACGCCGCCTGCTGGCCGAGTTCGTCGGCACCGCCTTCCTCGTCACGGCCGTCGTCGGCTCGGGCATCGCCGCCCAGCGGCTGTCGCCCGGCAACCTCGGCCTCCAGCTCCTCGAGAACGCGGCTGCGACCGCGGGTGCGCTGGTCGCGTTGAT
>VAXF01000089.1 GCA_005888395.1 Actinomycetota bacterium
CACGGCGAGATAGGTGAGCAGTGGATGCGGTAGACGCAGCGACGTCACCCACAGGCGCCCACTCGAGGGCGCGTACGGCGCGAGCAGCTCCACCGAGCCCGCGTCGGGAAGCACCAGGACGTCACCCGGGCGGCCGCCGGAGTAGGGCGCGTCGCCCTGCCGGAGCTCGACGACCCAGAGGTCGGCCGGCAGCCGAGTCGAGAGGTGGACCGCGAGGTGTGTGCCGTCGGGCGACGTCGCGTCAACTGCTGCTGCGAGAGTGCCGGAGGTGTTGACGACGACGAGGTCGCCGACGTCGAGGAAGCGGGGCAGGTCGGAAAACGTGGCGTGGACCAGGCGGGTGCCAGACCTGTGAGCGACGAGCAGGCGAACGGCGTCTCGCGTGATGCCGCGCGCCTCGGGCGGCTCCGACGCCTCGAGCGCGGCCGGGAGCTCGAACCGCACGCGATCTCGCGACGCGCGCTCCGCCAGCGCGATCGCGCTCACGCCGTCACCACCTCGACCAATTCCTGGGCGCGGTAGCGACCGCTGGGATGGTCGTCCTCGAGAAGGGCGAGCAGCCCGGGGACGGCGACGTCGGGCAACGGCCGGTCGGAGATGTCCTCGCCGGGGAACGCGTCCTGGTGCATCTGGGTACGCAGGTCGCCGGGGTCCACCCGGTACACCCGCAGCTCCGGGTGCTCGGTGGCGAGCACCGCCGTCAACTGTTCGAGCGCGGCCTTCGACGAGCCGTAGCCGCCCCAGCCCTCGTACGCCTCGAGCGCCGCGTCGGACGTGATGTTGACGACGCGACCGCCGGCTCGCATGTGCGGCAGAGCAGCCTGCACGAGCGCGAGCGGCGCCACCACGTTGACCTCGAAGACCTCGCGCAGCACGTCGAGGGGGTACTCACCGAGCGCGGGCTGCGGGCTCGGGCCGAGGACGCTGGCGTTGTTGACGACGGCGTCGATGCCTCTGACGTCGATGCCTCCGACGTCGATGCCTCCGAGATGTTCGGCCGCCTCCACCAGCGCCCGGCGGTGGCCGGCGTCGGCGACGTCGCCCGGGATCGCGACGACGGTCGTGACCGCGCCGAGCTCCTCTGCGACCTGGGCCAGCGGGCCCGCGCCCCTTGCGTCGAGCACGAGCGCCCAGCCGTGATCGGCGAGCCCCCGGGCCAAGGCGAGGCCGAGGCCCCGAGACGCTCCGGTCACGATCGCCACCTTCATGGCGCACCTCCCGCTGGCGTTGCCTGAATAACGTAAGACTACTCTTACTTTATTCCGGGCGCCAGCCCAGATGCCGCCGCCTACACGGCCCGGCGGTAGCGCGAGACGGCCAGGGGCACGAAGACCAGCAGGATCAGCGCGCTCCAGGCGATCGACTGCAGCGCGTTGGAGAGGACCGGGCCCTGCACCATCAGCCCCCGGACCGCCGACGCCGTCACCGACACCGGCTGGTGGGACGCGAACGCCTGCAGCCACCCCGGCATGCTCTTTACAGGCACGAACGCCGACGACGCGAACACCAGCGGCGCCATCAGGGGGAACGCAGCCGCCTGCGCGGTCTCGGGGTCGCCGACGAGCAGCCCGACGGTCGCGAAGATCCACGACAGCACGTAGCCGAACAGCAGCACCAGGAAGATGCCGAAGAGGAACGCCGGCACGTTCGTCTGGACCCGAAAGCCCACGGCGTAGCCGACGACAACCATGAGGAACGCGACGAACACGTTGCGGACGAGGTCGGCGAGCGTGCGCCCGGCCAGCACCGCGGAGCGCGCCATCGGCAGCGAGCGGAAACGCTCGAGGAGCCCACTCTGCACGTCGGTCGCGAGGCCGATGCCGGTGCCCATCGAACCGAACACGACCGTCTGCACCATGATGCCCGGCATCAGGAAGTCGACGTAGGGAATGCCGGGCACGTGGATGGCCCCGCCGAAGACGTAGCGGAACATCAGCACGAAGATCACGGGCTGGATCGTGGAGAACACCATCAGCTGGGGCACGCGGCGGTAGGCGATCAGGTTGCGCTGGGCGACCGCGATCGCGTCCTGTACGACACGCGCGGGTGACGTCTCCGACGGGGGTCGCGGGATCTTGATGTCCTGAGCGATCGCTGTCATGCGACACCTGCCTCGAGGGACTCGGGACCGGGCGCCGGCTCGGCGTGGCGCCCGGTCAGGCGGAGGAACACGTCGTCGAGACTCGGCTCGCGCACGGTGAGCGTCGCGGGGTCGAGGCCGTCGGCGTCGAATGCCCGCAGCACATCCATCAGCGCGTGCGTGCCGTCGTGTGACTTGAGACGCACGGTCGCGCCCTCCCGCTCGGCCGCGCCGGCGAAGTCACGCGCGAGCAGGTCGTAGGCGCGGACGGCCGCAGCCTCGTCGGGAAGTCCGACTTCGATCACCGTGCTTCCCAGTTCGGTCTTGAGCGCCTCGGGCGTGTCGTTGGCGATGACCGTGCCGCCGTCGACCACCGCGACGCGGTCGGCCAGGCGGTCGGCCTCCTCGAGGTACTGGGTGGTGAGCAGCACGGTGGTGCCGTCGGCCACGAGCGTGCGGATCATCTCCCATAGCTCGGACCGGCCCTGCAGGTCGAGGCCGGTCGTGGGCTCGTCGAGGAAGAGCACGGGTGGCCGGTGGACGAGGGCAGCGGCGAGGTCGAGGCGGCGGCGCATGCCGCCGGAGTAGGTGCGCACCGGCCGCCCACCCGCGCGGGCGAGCCCGAACCGCTCGAGAAGCTCCTCGGCCCTCGGCGCCACATCCCCGCGGCGCAGGTGCACGAGCTTGGCGATCAGGCGGAGGTTCTCGGCGCCGGTGAGGTTGGGGTCGACGGCGGCGAACTGGCCGGCGAGGCCGATCACCGCCCGCACGGAGCGCGGGTCGCGGGCGACGTCGTGACCGAGCACCTCGGCCCGCCCGCCGTCGGGGCGCAGGATGGTCGAGAGCACCCGCACGGCCGTTGTCTTGCCGGCACCGTTGGGGCCGAGCAGACCGAACACGGTGCCGGCCGGCACCTCGAAGTCGATGCCGTCGAGGGCCACCACGGTGCCGAACCGCTTGACCAGGCCCTCGACCACGATGGCGTTCGTCATGGACCAGATCTTCCTACGGATACTTGGATCTGTCAAATTATCTTAGTGCTGGATATTTGGGGCATTCCCGGAGTATCATGAGCACGCGATGGCCAGACGGTCCGTGCGGAGCAGGGCGACGGCAGCCCAGGTGTGGCGCCTGATGATGGAGTGCACCATGCACCAGTTCGGCCACACGTCCGGCGTGCTGCAGGAGCTCGGGCTCACGCCGGGCCACATGAAGGCCCTGCTGATGCTCGAGCCCGGCGAGCCGCGCCCGATGGGCTCGCTCGCGCAGCAGTTCGCGTGCGACGCGTCGACCATCACATGGCTGGTCGACCGGCTCGAGGAACGCGGCCTCGTCGAGCGCGGCGGCCTGCCCGCCGACCGCCGTGTCAAGACCGTCGTCCTCACCGCGCTCGGAGTGAAGACCAAGGCCGACCTGGAGCGCCGCCTCTACGAGCCCCCACCCGAGCTCAGCAGCGTCGACTGCCGCTCGCTCGAGGCGCTGCGCGAGGTCTTGACCACGCTCGCCGAGGCCGGCGAGCCGGAGTGCGCGACCTAGCACCCACCTACGGCGGGAAGGCGCGCTCGCGCAGCACCTCGCACACCTGGATCCGGTACGACTCGTAGAACGACGTGCGGCCGCGCTGCTGGGCGGCGCGGTGCTCGGCGTTGTCGCGCCACGCCTCCTGCGTCTCGAGCGAGTCGAACACGATGATCGAAACGCGCTCGCCGTCGTCGGCGGTGAACCTCTTGAACTCACGGAACCCCGGCATCGAGCGCGCCAGCTCGAGCATCTCGGCCACCAGCTCGACGTAGTCGTCGCCGGCGTCGTCGCGGAGGCGGGAGCGGAACACGGTCAGCACGGCCACGATGCGACCCTACGTGCAGCCGTTCGTTTACGGCGGCAGGATTCCCCGTGCAGGACACGCCGGCCTCGGCGGTGAACTAGAACGAGGACCGCACGCGACGCTGGGGAGGCGCGCCATGCCGGAGCCGACGACGGGCCAGGCCGAAGCCGAACCGGAGACGGGCGTTCCGGCGCCGGTTCCCGTGTCGTTCCGGGGCATGCTGTTCGGCAGCGGGCCGCGCTTCGCCCGCGACGCCTTCGGCCCGCTCCTGGCCTTCTACGTCGGGTGGAAGCTGGTCGGCCTCGTAGCCGGCGTCCTCCTGGCCACGGCCCTGTCGCTGCTCGCCTACCGCCACGAGCGCCGCCACGAGCGCTCGGGGCTGATCGTGCGCTTCTCGCTCGTGTTCGTCGTCCTGCAGGCGATCATCGGCATCGCCTCGGGCAGCGCTCGCGTCTACCTCGCCCAGCCGGTCCTGCTGAACGGCGTGATGGGGCTCGCGTTCCTCGGGTCGGTCGCGGCCGGGCGTCCCCTGGCGGGCGTGTTCGCCCAGGAGCTCTACCCGTTCCCGCCCGAGGTCCGCGCCTCTGACACGTTCCGGCGCGTCTTCGGCCGCGTATCGCTCGCGTGGGGCGCGTACCTGCTGGTGCGCAGCGTCGTGCGGCTGGTAACGCTGACGACCTCGAGCGTCGAGTCGTACCTCGTGGTGAACCTGCTCACCGGCATCCCGCTCACCGCGGGGCTGATGACGTGGTCGATGTGGTACGGCGTGCGCGGCTTCAGGAGCAGCGAGGAGTGGGGCTGGGCGCTGGAGGGCGAGGCGGCCGGCTAGGCGTCAGCGAAGCGCGGGCTCCTCGTCCTTCAGCATGGCGAGGATCTGCCTGCGCAGCTCCGGGCCCTCGACGTGGCCGTGCGACGACACGGCGTGTTCGGCCGCCGCCTGCAGCACCTCCATCTCGGTGCCCGAGATCGTGAGCGTGCAGTGGTTCTCGCTCGGGAACTCCCGACAGTCCGCGACCTTGCGACTCATGTTGCCCTCCCCCTCGACGGATCCCACGGGCATGGTACCGGTCGGGGCCCGGACGTAGCCTCGGCTTCATGACGTCGACTGCCGAGCCGCTCGTGTTCAACCCGTTCGACCCCGAGTTCCGCGTCGACCCGTACAAGTCCTACCGCCGCTTCCTCGCCGAGGACCCGGTGCACCAGAGCATGTTCGGCGGCTGGGTCGTCACCCGCTACGCCGACTGCGTGGCGCTGCTGCGCGACGCACGAATGAGCAGCGACATGCGCAACTCCAACATGTTCCAGGCGTTCCTGGCCAGCCAGAACGAGGAGGCGCTCGAGCTCTTCGCGCCCGCGAGCCAGATCCGTCCGTTCCTGTTCCTCGACCCACCCGACCACACTCGCCTGCGCGGCCTGGTGAGCAAGGCGTTCACACCCAAGGTCATCGAGGAGCTGCGGTCGAGGATCCAGGAGGTCGTCGACGGCCTGCTCGACGCGGCGCTCGAGAAGGGCTCGATCGAGGTGATCGGCGACCTCGCCTACCCGTTGCCGGTCCAGATCATCAGCGAGATGCTCGGCGTTCCCCCCGAGGACCACGAAACGTTCAAGGGCTGGTCGCGGGAGCTCGCCCGCAGCCTCGACCCCGACTTCGGGACGCCGCTCGAGGAGCTCCAGCAGCGCCGCGACGCGGCCCTTGCCTTCGCCGACTACTTCCGCAGCCTCATCGCAGAGCGCCGCGACGCTCCTCGTGACGACCTCCTCAGCGCGCTGGTCGCGGTCGAGGAGCGCGGCGACACGCTCACCGAGGAGGAGCTGCTGGCCACGCTCACGCTCCTGCTCGTCGCCGGTCACGAGACCACGGTCAACCTCATCGGCAACGGCACCCTCGCCCTGCTGCGCAACCCCGACCAACGCCGGCGCCTGCGCGACGACCCATCCCTCGCCAAGAACGCTGTCGAAGAGGTGCTGCGCTACGACCCGCCGGTGCAGATGACGGTGCGCAATGCCCTCGAGCCGGTCGAGGTGGGCGGTGTCACCGTGGAGAAGGGCCAGGAGACGGTGATCCTGCTCGGAGCGGCCAACCGCGATCCCGCGCAGTTCTCCGATCCCGAGCGCTTCGACGTGGCCCGTCCCGACGCCAACCGCCACCTCGCGTTCAGCAGCGGCCACCACTTCTGCCTCGGTGCGCCGCTCGCCCGCCTCGAGGGTCAGATCGCGCTCAACACCCTCGTGCAGCGCACCGGCGAGAGGCAGCTCGACCTGCAGCACGACCCGCCCGACTACAAGGAGAACATCGTGCTCCGCGGTCTGGCGGCGTTGCCGATCAGCTGGTAGCGGGGCCTCTGCCGGCGACCTCCCGAACGTGCACGAGCGCGTCACGGAGCTCGCCGATCCACTCCTGCTGGTGCTGGCCGACGAGCCGCACGCACCAGCCGAGCGCGTCGCTCCGGCTGCGCGCGACGCCGGCGGCCACCAGCGTGTCGAGCACCTCGCGCTGGGGCAGCCGAAGCCGGGTCATGACGGGGACGCTCATCGTCGTGAACAGCTCGCGCTGGTCGCCGCAGGTCGCGCCCCAGGACACCTTGCGACCGAACCGGTGCTCGCCCTCCTCGGCAATCTGCATGCGCGCGGCGCGCGTCTCCTCTCGGAACTGCTTGATGCGCCCGGCCCGTGCCGCCGCCCTCGCCGCGTCCGACGCGTCGTCGGCGACGGCAGGCTCCGCCAGCGGCCCCACGACGAGCACCTCGTCGTGGTCGACCCGCACCTCCGGCGCCCCGGCGAACCAGCCGTCGGGCACCCGGCCGGCGAACCACCCCGCTATCTGTTCTTTCATGATTACTAGATTACAGCATTACTCCAGGACGGGATGCGGCCGGCGCCCGAGGGCCCGGGCGAGCGCCACCGCCAACAGGGCGAGGATGGCGACGACCTCGAATGCCTGGGCCCCGCGCACCGTGAGGCGCAGGGCGCGCTGGAGCGCGTCGAGGTGGGGACCGGGGTTGTACTGGTAGGCGATGAGCAGGAGGGAGGCGTGGATTGCGGCCAGCCGGGCCACGCCGGCCCGCCACTGCAGGGCGAGCACCGGCAGCGCCCACACCACGTACCAGGGCAGGACGTAGGCGGCCGCCAGCAGGTAGGCGAGGGTGGCGCCGCCCGCGGCCAGGGCCGGGGCGGGGTCCTTGAGGCGACCGACCAGCAGCGCCACCGCGAGGCCGGGCACCACCAGCAGCGACCACGAGCTGACCAGGTGGCGGGCCACGAGCCCGGCGGTCTTGCCCCGCCAGCCGTCGTCGACCAGGTCGGCGGTGATCCAGTACTTCGGCAGCGACCACAGCGACGCCCGGCTCTCCTGCAGGCGGGCCGCCGCGAGCGGCGCGAGCGCGGCCCGTCCCCCTGCGAGCGCGTACGCGACCACGACCAGCGAGGTACCCGCGGCGGCCAGCGACGCGGCCGCTCGCACGCCATAGCGGCGCCAGGTCCAGACCGCCAGGGCCGCGAAGGGAAGCAGCACCACCGCCTTCACCAGCACGCCGAGGGCGAGGACGAGCCCCGCCCACACCCAGCGCTCGCGGGTGACGAGCAGCACCGCAGCCAGCACGGCCAGACCCACGAGCGCGTCGTTGTGGCCACCGTTGACGACCTCGAAGGCGATGATCGGGTGCAGGCCGATGCACGCCACCGCTACTGGGTCGCGCGTGCGCCGGTCGATCAGGAGCAGGATCCCGAAGATCGCCGCCGCTGCGAGGCCCTGGAACAGGAGGCGGGCGACGAGCGGCACGCGCGCGACGAACGTGATCACGGCGGAAACGGCGACGAATGCCGGCCCGTAGACCGAGCGGGTGTGCCGCCAGCCCCTGTCGACGTGGTGGAGCCACGGGTCGCTCGTGTACTCGCTCGGGCGGTGGACGAACGGGCTGGCGTGGTGGTGGGAGACGATCCGCCCGTACATGGCGTAGGACCACAGGTCGTGCGAGCCGCGGGGCGGCACCAGCACCGCGACCAGCAGCACCAGCCCGCTGGCGGCGAGGACGGCGCGCCGGTCGAGCCCCGAACGCTCCCGCCGGCGGCCGGCCCGGACGACGAGTGTCGCCTGGGCCGCAAGGGCCACGACGAGCAGGAGCACCGTGGCGCCGTGAGTGAGGCCGTCGCCGACGATGATCGCGCCCGCGGTGCATGCAGCCGACACCCAGAGCAGCACGGCAAACGACCGTTGCACAGCCCTTTCAATACCCATCCGCGCGCCCCGAGCGCCAGTCACACGGCCTGCGCGACTTCGGGCAACTCGGGCACGACCGCATAGTGTCTCGGGTGATGCCGGAGAAGTGGACGGCGCACTGGGCGCACCTGTACGACGAGGTGGTCACGTCGGGTCTCTGCACCGGGTGCGCGGGCTGCGTCGTCGCCTGCCCCTACGACGTGCTCGGCTACAACGACGACGAGGGCGTCTACAGGCCGTTCCACCTGGAGGACGAGGGCGGCCCGGGCGGCTGCGTCCACGGCGACAAGGGCTGCACGTACTGCACACGCGCCTGTCCGCGATTCCGCGCCTGGGAGCCGGAGCTCGACGAGTTCCTGTTCGGGCGGTCGCGCCGAGCCGACGAGGTCGACGGCATCTCCAAGGACATCATCCTCGCCCGCGCCACCGATCCCGAGATCCAGGAGAAGGGCCAGGACGGCGGGCTCGTGTCCGCGATCCTCCTGTGGTGCATGGAGCACGGCTACATCGACGCCGCCCTCGTGTCGTATCTCGAAGGCGACGGCACCACGTGGAAGGCGATCCCGGGCGTTGCCCGCACGCGTGAGGAGATCCTCGCCGCCGCCGGCAGCCGCTACACCTACTCGGCCAACACCCTCGCCTACGAGGAAGCCGTTGCCGGTGGCGCGGAGAAGCTCTGCCTCGTCGGCATGAGCTGCCAGTCGTCGGTGCCGCCGGCCATGGGCGCCCGGAAGGCGGGCAAGCCGACAAAGAAGTTCGCGCTCAACATCGGCTTGCTGTGCTCGAAGACCTTCGACGACGCCATCTTCCCGGAGCTGCTCGAGGCCAAGTACGGCCTCAAGAAGCAGGACATGGTGAAGATGAACATCAAGGGCGTCCTGCAGATCTGGATGCGCGACGGCGGGTACCACGAGGTTCCCCTGAAGGAGTGCCACGGCTGGACACGCGAGGGCTGCAAGCTCTGCCCCGACTTCGCGGCCGAGCACGCCGACATCTCCACCGGCGGCATCGGCGCGTTCAACGACTGGACGCTCACGCTCGTGCGCACCGACATCGGCCGCGAGATCATCATCAAGATGCTCGAGGACGGCTCCATCGAGGGCCGGCCCGGCGACGACGACCCGGGCGCCATCGCCCTCCTCCGCAAGCTGTCGCGGGTGAGTCGCAAGCGCTGGCCCGAAACCGCGCCGCCCGAGCCCCGCGTCGTGCCGCCCCCCGCGCCCAAGCCCGAGACCCAGCCGGCGCCCGCGTAGCGCCACCGAACCGAAGGAGCTGCAATGCCCGAAGCTGTCATCGTCGAGACCGCTCGCACGCCGATCGGCCGTGCGTTCAAGGGATCGCTCAAGGACTACCGGCCCGACAACCTCTGCGCGTTCATCGTGGACGACCTCATGGGCAAGGTGCCGGCGGTCGACCGCGCCTCCGTCGTCGACGTGATGGTGGGCGCCGCCAACCACGCCGGGGAGCAGGGCTACAACGTGGCCCGGAATGTCGCCGCCCTCGCCGGGCTGCCCGACACCGTGCCGGGCACGAGCGTCAACCGCATGTGCGCGTCGTCACTCCAGACCATTCGCATGGCGTTCCACGCAATCAAGGTCGGCGAGGGTGACACCTACGTCGCCGCCGGCGTCGAGAGCGTGAGCCGCACGGGCGGAAAGGGGTTCGCCAAGGAGGACCTCAACCCCCGCTTCATCGACGAGGGCCGCTCGGACTTCGTCAACCACATGTACATCCCGATGGGGCTCACGGCCGAGAACGTGGCCGAGAAGTACGGCGTCACCCGCGAGCGCATGGACGAGTTCGCCAAGCTCTCGCAGGACCGCGCCGTCGACGCGCAGAAGAACGGCTTCTTCGACCGCGAGATCACACCCGTCACGCTGCCCGACGGCACGCTGGTGGAGAAGGACGACGGCCCGCGGCCCGGCACGACGCTGGAGAAGCTCGCCCAGCTCGAGCCGGCGTTCAAGCCCGGCGGCACGGTGACGGCCGGCAACGCCTGCCCACTCAACGATGGCGCGGCCGCCGTGCTGGTGATGTCCGACGAGCGGGCGCGGGCGCTCGGGCTCAAGCCGCGGGCGCGCATCATCGCGTCGGCGGTGTCGGGGCTGGCACCCGAGATCATGGGCGTCGGGCCCATCGAGGCGGTGCGCAAGGTGCTCGCCCAGGCCGGGATGAAGATCACCGACATCGACGTCGTCGAGCTGAACGAGGCGTTCGCCGCGCAGGTGCTGCCGGTGTGCGACGAGCTCGGCATCGACATCGAGACGCAGCTCAACCCGCACGGCGGCGCCATCGCCCTCGGGCACCCGTTCGGCCAGACCGGCTGCCGCATCATGACGACGCTGATCAACGACCTCGAGACCCTCGACAAGACGATCGGCCTCGAGACCATGTGCGTCGGCGGAGGCCAGGGCATGGCCATGATCGTCGAGCGAGCCTGAACAACACCGACCCCCTGCCGTTCTGGGTCGATATCTGCACAGAGGAGTGTGCAGATATCGACCCAGAACGCTGAAGGGCGGGCCGAACGGTGCACGCGGGGCTGCTGCGCGACGTCCTGACGCTGGCGGTCGGGGTGGTCACCGGCGTGCTGTCGGCCGCCTTCGGTGTGGGCGGCGCGGTGGTGTCGACGCCGGGCATCCGCGCCCTGGGCGCCACCGCCTTCATCGCCGTGGGCACCACCCTGCCGTCGATCCTCCCGAGCGCGGCGGTGGGAACGGCGCGTTACCTGCGCGAGCAGCTGATCGACTGGCGCTGGGTGGCGTGGACGGCGCCGGCCGGCATCGTCACGTCGGTCGGCGGGTCGCTCCTCTCGCACTCGGTGCCGGGCCACGGCCACTGGTTGATGATGCTGACGGCCGGGTTGCTCGGGTTCACCGCGTTCCGGATGGCGCGGCAGCCTGACGCCGAGGTGTCGGGCGCCGCAGAAGCCGAGGACGCGCTGGCCGAGCCGGCGTCCGCCCGCCGCGACACGCCCGCGGCGCTCGCGGGCGTCGGCGCCGCCGCCGGGCTGCTTTCGGGCCTGCTCGGCGTCGGCGGCGGCATCGTCATGGTCCCGGGCTTCACCGAGCTCCTCGGTATGCCGTTGAAGTCGGCGGTCGCGACGTCGCTCGCGTGTGTCGGCCTGTTCGCGATACCGGGCACCATCACCCACGCGGCGCTGGGTGGCATCGACTGGCGCTTCGCCCTGCTGCTCGCGGTCGGGGTGGTTCCCGGCGCCCGCGTCGGCGCGGCGCTCACACTGCGCGCGGGGGCGCGGCGTCACCAGCTCGCCGTCGCCACCTTCCTCGGCGTCATCTCCGTGGTGTACGCGGTGGGCGAGGCCGTCGCGCTGGCCCGTCGCTGAGCTCGCGTGCCCTGGCGAAGACGGTGTCGAACATCGGCTCGGTCAGCGTGCCGGTGAAGGTGTTCTGCTGGCTCGGGTGGTACGAGCAAATGATCGTGCGCCCGTCGCCCAGCACGACCTCGACGCCGTGGCCGAACCGGGGACGGGCCCGCACGCCGAGGAGGCGGGTGACCGCCACGTAGGCGAAGTTGCCGAGCACGACGATCACCCGTACGCGGCTGAGCAGCGCCAGCTCGCGAGAGAGGTACGGCATGCAGTTGTCGCGCTCCTGCGGCGTGGGCTTGTTCGCGGGCGGTGCGCAGCGGACGACGGCCGAGACGTAGGCACCCGTGAGCCGGAGGCCGTCGTCGCGGCGCTCGCTCGTGGGCTGGTTGGCGAAGCCGGCGCGATGGAGCGCGCCGAAGACCCAGTCGCCCGAGCGATCGCCCGTGAAGATGCGCCCGGTGCGGTTCCCGCCGTGGGCGGCGGGCGCGAGCCCGACGAGGAGCACCGTCGCGTTGGCGTCGCCGAACCCGGGAACGGGACGCGCCCAGTAGTCCTCGTCGCGGTACGCGGCCCGCTTCTCGCGACCGACCGTCTCGCGCCACTCGACCAGCCGCGGGCACCTGCGGCACTCGACGATCTCCGCGGTCACGCCGGCGAGCGAATCCATGTCTGGAGGGTAGGTTGACGCACTCGTCATGCCGCCCCGCCGCAAGCCTCCGCCGCCCACGCTCGTGCTGTTCGTGCGCCACGGGCTCACACCGACGACCGGCAAGGTGCTCCCGGGCCAGGCGCGGGGCCTGCACCTCGCCGAGGCCGGGCGCGCCCAGGCCCAGCGCACCGGCGAGCGCATCGCGGTGCTCCCCCGCGTCGGCGCCGTGTACAGCTCGCCCCTGGAGCGCACGCGCGAGACGGCGGCAGCGATCGCCGGGCCGCACAAGTTGCGGGTGCGCACCGACCGGCGCCTCCTCGACGCCGACGCCGGCGACTGGACCGGCCGTCAGCTGAAGGAGCTGGTCCGCACGCCGGAGTGGCGGGTGGTGCAGCGTCACCCGAGCGGCTTCCGGTTCCCCGGCGGCGAGTCGTTCCCCGAGATGCAGGCGCGGATGCTGGCGGCCGTCGACGACATCCGCAATCGCCACATCGGCGAGGCCGTGGTGATCGTCTCGCACGCCGACCCGATCAAGGTCGCGGTGGCCGACGCCGTGGGCAGCCCGCTCGACCTCTTCCAGCGGATGAACGTCTCGCCGGCATCCGTCACCGCCATCGTCTACGGCGAGCTCGGCCCCAACGTGCTGACGGTCAACTGGACCGGCGAGCTCGACGGCCTGGTGCCTCCCCCCTCGTGAGCGAGCCGGAGGCGAGCGAACCAGTGGACAGAGCAGCGTGCTCATCGCCGCCGCCGAAGGCGGCGGCTAGATGAGCGAGCCGGAGGCGAGCGAACCAGTGGACAGAGCAGCGTGCTCATCGCCGCCGCCGAAGGCGGCGGCTAGATGAGCGAATCGTTCGACCTGCCGCAGGTCGACCGGTTGACGGCCGACGCCGTCGGGCCTGCCGGGCATCGTGTCTTCTATCTGCAGGCGCGCCGGGGGCCCGAGCTGGTGTCGCTCAAGCTCGAGAAGCAGCAGGTGGCGGCCCTCGCCGGCTATCTGACGGCCATGCTCGCCGACCTGCCCGCCGTCGCCGACGCGGGCGACGACGCCACCAGCGGCGAGATGGGCCTCGAGGCGCCGGTGGAATCGGCGTGGACCGTCGGCTCGATCGGCGTCGCCTACGACGAGCAGACCGACCGCATCGTGATCCTGATCGAGGAGCTGGTCGAGGAGGGTGTCGAGGGCGCGGCCACCCGCATCACCGCCACCCGCGAGCAGGTCGCCGCGCTCGTGCGCCACAGCAGCGAGGTGGTGGAGGCCGGCAGGCCGCCGTGCCCGCTGTGTGGACTGCCCCTCGACCCGGAAGGCCACGTGTGCCCGCGTCTCAACGGGCACGGCGCGGTCACGTGAGCGAGCCGAAGGCGAGCGAACCAGAAGGCAGAGCACGCTGGTCATGGCCACCATCGAAGATGGTGGCCCAATGACGGATCGCGAGCGAGCGCTCCGGCTGCTGGCCGAGGGGGACGTCGTCGTCCGCGGCCGCATGCCGTGGAGCTCCAACAACACGTTCCTCGCCGATGTCTGCCTCGAGGGCGAGCGCGGCATGGCGGTGTACAAGCCGGTGCGCGGCGAGCGCCCGCTGTGGGACTTCCCCGAAGGCCTCTACCGGCGGGAGCTGGCGGCCTACGCGCTCTCGGAGGCGCTCGGCTGGGGACTCGTGCCGGAGACCATCGTGCGCGACGGGCCGCTCGGCGTGGGATCGCTGCAGCGGCTCGTGCCCGCCGACTTCGCGGAGCACTACTTCACGCTGCTCGAGCGGCCCGAGCAGCACGACGCGTTGCGCGCCATCTGCGCGTTCGACCTGCTCGTCAACAACGCCGACCGCAAGGGTGGCCACTGCCTGCTCGACGAGCACGGCCGTGTGTGGTCGGTCGACCACGGCCTCTGCTTCCACGCCGAGCCCAAGCTCCGCACGGTCATCTGGGACTTTGCCGGAGAGCCCCTGCCCGACCCGCTACTGCCGCCGATCGCACGCATTGCCGAGGGCGCGGTACCCGAGAGTCTCGACGACACCCTCGACGGTGACGAACGCGCCGCCCTCGTGAAGCGGGCGGCGGCGATTGTGAACCGGCGCCGCTTCCCCGTCGCCGGCGCCGGCCGTCCGTACCCGTGGCCCCTCGTGTGATTTTCGCCGCCGGATGACAGGAGCCGGCGCGAACGCCGAGCTGGTCGAGCTCGGTGATCTCGACGAGCTGACCCGTCATGTCGACCGCCTGTGCGCGGCGGACGACTGGGACGGGCTCGTCGACCTGCGCGACCGGTGCCGCAAGGCGCTGGAGCGCGGCAAACAGCTCTGGCCGGCGGCGTCGCACGCCGAGTACCGGCTGGCACTGGAGGCGCCGGGCTCGTGGGCCGCGCTCGTGCTCGAGCCCGGCGCCGGCCATTTCTCGCTCGGTCCCCTCACCGAGGTGACGGCGTCCACCCATGGATGGGCCGACCTCGCCCCGCACGTGGCGTCGAGCCCGCTCGGCGCGCTGGCCGCCCACGAGCGGGTGGTGCGCGGCGAGGACCTCACGACCGACACACGCGCGGTCGCGATGCCGCCGGTGCTCGACCTGCCGCTTTGCCTCGAGCCGTGGGAGCCCGCTTATCCGCTCGCCGAGTACGCGCCGCACGAGGCCCACTTCCCCGACGTGCGGCTGCCGACACTCGAACGGGTGACACTGCCGGCACGCGTCGAGCGCGCCGGCGACGCGGAGTCGTGCCGAGCGCTCGTGGAGCTCGCCAGCGTGTGGGCGACCCAGTCGAACGGGCGAGCCGAGGCCGTGGCCGCCCGCGGCGACGCGCCGGCCGCGATCGCGGCCCTCGGCGTACGCGTCGCCCGTATCGCGCGCGTGGAGCTCGCGGACGCGATGGCGGCGATGGCGTGGACCGCGGCCAGCGGGGGTGCCCACGGCCGGCGCCGCGGCATGGCTCCCGGACGGTTCGCCGCCTGGTGGGCGGCCGCGGCGATCAGCGGACTGCTCGATCACTGGCCGGTGCCGGCCGACGAGCTCGGCGACGCTGCCGGCGACCTGCGCTGGTACCGCTGGGACGCGGCCGAGCCGGTGACCGGCTGGTCGCTCCGCCTCGCCGTCGAGGACCCGGCCGAGGGTCTCGCCTGGGCCCTCGCCGCCACCGACGCCACCTGAGCCCAGCCCAGTCGCTTTTGTCAGCAGGAATTCACCCCACAGGGTGAATTCCTGCTGACAAAACGGTGGGGGTCGGGGTCAGGGCGAGGGGGTCAGGTCGGCGGGCCGAGGACGCGATCGAGGTAGGCGTTGCGGAAGCGGCCCTCGGGGTCGAGGCGGGCGCGGACGGCGCGGAAGCGCTCCCAGCCGGGGTAGCGGGGGGCGAGCGTGGCCGCCGTTTGATAGTGGAGCTTCCCCCAGTGAGGACGGCCACCGAGCTCGGTGGCGATGGCCTCGACGCCACGGAAGTACTGCTCGTAGGGCATGCCCCGGTACACGTGGACGGCGATGTAGCACGTGTCGCGACCCTGGGCGGGGCTGAGCGGCAGGTCGTCTGCGGCGACGAAGCGCACCTCGATCGGGAAGCTGATGTTCAGTCCGCTCGAGTCGATGAACCCCTTCAACCGGCGCAGCGCGGTGGCGGCGTTCGAACGTGGGATCGCGTACTCCATCTCGACGAAATGAACGAAGCGCGGGCTGGCGAACACGCGATGACTCGGCTCCACGTAGTCCGAGCGCCGTCCGCCGATGGGGAGCTTGTTCAGGCGGGGAATGAGCGACGGCCGCACGCGCCCGACCCGGCACAGCGCACCGAAGACCGCGTTCTCCATCAGCACCTTGTCGGTCCAGTAGCGCAGGCGCGGGCGTGGGCGCGCCGGCTCGTCGGTGGCGTTGTTGCGCTTGGTCAGCGCACCACCGGTGTGCGGGACGTAGAAGAACTCGAAGTGGTCGTTGTCGTCGACGAGCTCGTCGAGGTGCTCGAGGAGGTAGTCGAAGCGTCGAGGCCACCGGAGCGTGACCGTCGAGAGGATGCCGAGGGCGCCGAGGCCGACGCGCGCGGCGTCGAACACCTCGGGCTCCTCGTCCGCCGAGGCCCGCACGATCGAGCCGTCGGCGGTGACGAGCTCCAGCGCCACCACCTGGGTCGAGAGATTGCCGAGCTTGCGGCCCGTGCCGTGGGTGGCGGTCGAGATCGCACCGGCAATGGTCTGGTACGCGATGTCGCCGAGGTTGGGCATCGCGAGCCCCCGCGCCGCCAGCTCCTCGTTGAGCACCGTGATCGGCATGCCCGCCTGCACGGTGACCCGGCCGGTGCCGGGGTCGGCCGACAGGACGCGCCCATAGCGGTCGAGGTGCACGAGCACGCCGTCGGTACACGCGATGTCGGTGAAGGAGTGGCCCGCGCCCACGACCTTGACCGTGCGGCCGGTCGCCGCCGCGCCCTTCACCAGGGCAACGAGGTCGTTTTCTAGGGCCGGGTGCTCGACGGCGGCGGGCGCGCAACGCTGGTTGCCGGCCCAGTTGGTCCAGAGGCCCCGAGCCTCCGGCATCGGCGTCAGCTCCGGGCCTTGAGAGCCTCGATGAGCTTCGGGACGACCTTGTGCACGTCACCGACGACACCGAGGTCGGCGATGGAGAAGATCGGTGCGTCCTTGTCCTTGTTGATCGCCACGATGTTCTTCGAGCCCTTCATGCCCACCATGTGCTGGGTCGCGCCCGAGATGCCGCACGCGATGTAGACGGTGGGCTTCACCGTCTTGCCGGTCTGGCCGACCTGGTAGGAGTAGGGCACCCACCCGGCGTCGACGATCGCCCGCGACGCGCCCGGCGCGCCCTTCAGCAGCTTGGCCAGCTCCTCGATCAGCTCGTACTTCTCGGCCGCGCCGAGCCCTCGACCGCCCGACACCACCACGTCGGCCTCGTCGAGCTTCGGGCCCGTGTGCTCCTCGACGTGCCGGTCGAGCACCCTGGCCGCGTTCGTGGCGCCGGTGTCGGGCACGTCGACCGTGACGACCTCGGCCGGGCCGCCGCCGGCGGGCTCGGGAGCGAACGACTTCGGGCGGATGATGGCGATGTGCGGCGGGTCGCTGCGGAACGCGGTGCGAACGATCGTGACGCCGCCGAAGATCGCGGTCTCGACCATGTCGCCGTCGGGCCCAACGTCGAGGCCGTTGGCCAGCACCGGGCGGTCGACCCTCGCCGAAAGGCGCGCCGCCGTGTCGCGACCGTCGTATGTCATGCCGAACAGGATGAGGTCGGGATGGTTGCCGGCCTCGATCTGCGCCGCCATCGCCGCAGCCGCGGGAACGCCCACCAGCGCACCGCCGAGGTCGCCGGTGGTGAACACCTTGGTGGCGCCGAAGGTTCCGAGCTCACCCGCGATCGCCTCGGCGTCACCGCCGGCGTAGAAGGCCTCGACCTCGCCGCCGAGCTGGCGCGCCTTGGTCAGCAGCTCGAGCGTGAGAGGGATGGGCTTGCCCCCGTCGGCCTCGGCGAACACCCACGTCTTGCTCACAGGCATGTCAAACGACCTTCAGCTGCTCGAGGAACTGGACGATGCGCTCGTGGGCGTCGCCCTCGTCCTCGACGATCTCGCCCGCCTTGCGCTCCTCGGCGGCGGTGATCTCGACGATCTCCTGCCGGGCGCCGACCGAGCCGACCTGGTCGGGAGCCAGCCCGAGGTCGCCGACCGTGAGCTGGTCGACCGGCTTGTTCTTGGCCGCCATGATCCCCTTGAACGACGGGTACCGCGGTTCCACGACGCCCGCCGTCACCGTGACCAGGCACGGCAGCGGGCACTCCACCTCGTCGTAGCCCGCCTCCGTCTGACGCTGCACCTTCACCTTGCCGTCGCCGATCTCGATGTGCTTGGCGAAGGTCACGCTCGGGAGCCCGAGGAGCTCGGCGACCTGCGCGGGTACCGTGCCCGTGTAGCCGTCGGTCGACTCGGTGGCGGCGATCACCAACTCGGGCTCGGCCCGCTTGATGGCCGCGGCGAGGACCTTGGCGGTGGCGAGCGCGTCGCAGCCGACGAGCGCGTCGTCGCTCACGAGGATCGCCTTGGCCGCGCCCATGGCCAGTGCCGTGCGGAGCCCGCTCACCTCGTTGTTGGGCGCCATCGACACGAGCGTGACCTCGCCGCCGCCGGCCGCATCGGCGAGCTGCAGGCCCATCTCGACGCCATACGCGTCGGAGTCGTCGAGGATCAGCTTGCCTTCGCGAACGAGGGTCTTCGTGTTCGGGTCGAGCTTGCCGGGCGTGGCCGGGTCGGGGATCTGCTTGACGCAGACGACGACGTTGAGGGGCATAGGTAGGGCATTCTTCCCGACGGGCGCTCCGGGGCACCAACCGGCGCGCAGTAACGTCGCCGGCGTGGCGACCCGCAGCGACGAGGTGACGCTGGTCGTCCCCGCGTCGCCGGAGTTCGTGCGGCTCGCCCGGCTGATGGCCGCCGGCATCGCGAGTCGCATGGGATTCTCCTTCGAGGAGGTGGAGGACCTTCGAATCGCCGTCGACGAGCTCTGGTACTGCCTCGTCGGCCCGCACCCCGAGGTCGGGACGGTGCGCCTCACGTGCTCGATCGGCACCGATGCGCTCGAGATGGAGGGCGTCGCCGCGGTCGAGGGCGCGAGCCGCCTGCACCCCATCGCCGTGTCCGAGTTCTCCGGCCGCATCCTCGACGCCGTGGTCGACGAGTACACCCTCGAGGCCGACGGCGCGCGACCGAGCTTCCGTCTGATCAAGCGGCGCGCCACCAGCTGAATGACCTTCGACGTTCAACGGCGGGACGAGCTGCGGCAGAAGTTTGCCGAGTACGCCGAGAGCCGCGACCAGGCGCTGCGCGACGAGCTCATCGCCGCCCACCTCGGGCTGGCCGAGTACCTGGCCCGCCGCTTCGCCAACCGCGGCGAGCCGCTCGACGACCTGGTGCAGGTGGCATCCGTCGGCCTGCTCAAGGCGGTCGAGCGCTTCGACCCTGATCGCGGCCTCGAGTTCTCGACCTTCGCCACGCCGACGATCGTGGGCGAGCTCAAACGGCACTTCCGCGACAAGGGCTGGGCCGTGCGCGTGCCCCGCCGGGTGCAGGAGCTCCACCTCGCGATGGCAACGGTCGTGGCCACGCTCACCCAGGACCTCGGCCGCTCCCCCACCATCACCGAGATCGCCCAGCAATCGGGCGCATCGGAGGAAGAGGTGCTCGAGGCGATGGAGGCCGGGCGCGCCTACCGGTTCGTCTCCATCGACGCGCGTGCTCCCACCGACGACGACGACGACTACGGCGGGCTCGCGGCGCGTCTGGGCGAGGAAGACCCGACGATGGCCGAGATCGAGCGGCGAATGGAGCTGTCGCCGCTGCTCTCGGCCCTACCCGAGCGCGAGCGCATGATCGTGCACCTGCGCTTCTTCGAAGGCATGACCCAGTCCGAGATCGCGTCGCGACTCGGCATCAGCCAGATGCACGTCTCGCGCCTGCTCGCCCGCAGCCTCCACCAACTCCGCGAGAAGGCTGACGAAGCCTGAAGCTCCTTCTGGTCGTGAACACGTCGGCGTCGGGGGTCACGGCGCGGGGACGGGTCGTCATCCAGAAGGCCCTCGCCGCCGACCACGAGGTACACGTCGCGGAGACCAGCCGGCGCGGGCACGCCACCCGGCTGGCGCAGGGCGCGGCGGCCGCCGGCGCCGACGTCGTCGCCGTTCTCGGCGGCGACGGGACACTCAACGAGGCGGCCAACGGCCTGGCCGGCACGTCCACCGCGCTCGCGATCATCCCCGGAGGGTCGACCAACGTCTTCGCCCGGTTGCTCGGGTTCGCCAACGACCCGATCGAGGCGACCGGCGAGCTGGTGGGCGCGCTCGGACGCGGTTCGCTGCGGCGCGTCGGCCTCGGGGCCGTCAACGGCCGCTACTTCCTCTTCCACGTCGGCATGGGGTTCGACGCCGAGGTCGTGGCCCAGGTCGAGCGCCGGGCCGGGCTCAAGCGCTACGCCGGCCACGCGCTGTTCGTCTTCGCTGCCTTCGCCACCTGGCTCCGCCACTACGACAAGAGCCGCCCCCGGATGGCGCTGCGCTATCCCGACGGGTGGGTCGTCGACGACGCGTACTTCGCCATCTGCCAGAACGCGAACCCCTACACGTTCCTGGGGAACCGCCCCTTCAACTCGGCGCCCGACGCCACCCTCGACCGCGCCCTCGCGGTCGTCACGTTCCGCGACCTGCGCTTCGCCCGCTTCCTGGGCCTGGCCGCCTCCGCCCTCGCCTCCGGCGCCCGGCTGCGTAGCGATCGCTCAGTCGACTACCGAACCGACGTCACGGAGTTCGTGGTGGAGGGGTACGGGCCGTTCCCGTACCAGGTCGACGGCGACTACCTCGGCGAGACCGATCGTCTCTCGTTCCGCCACGAGGCCGACTGCCTCACGGTCGTCGTTCCCTGAGCGCCTGCACCAACACGTCCGGCGTGTTGGTGACGATGCCGTCGACACCCCAGCCGGCAAGGAGGCGCATGCGCGCCGGATCGTCGACCGTCCACGTGTTGACCGTCAGCCCGAGCTCGTGGGCCTCTGCCAGCAACGCTGCGGTCACGGCCGCCTCCGCCGGGTGCAGGGCGACGTGGCCGTTGACGACGCACGTGCGTGCCGCCAGCGACTGGTCGTAGCCCGCGAGCGTGAGCCACGCCGTGCGCACCGACGGCTCGATCGCGTGCACGCGGTCGATGGCGGCGAGGTCGAAGGACGAGATCAGCAACCGGTCGACGACGTCGGCGGCGCGCGCCCACCCCGCGACGGCGGCGGCCAAGGCGCGGTCGGTCATGAACCCGGGCTCGCCGGGCAGGTCCTTCAGCTCGAGGTTGACCTGCATGCCGTCGCAGGCCTCCACGGCCGCGTCGAGAAGCGGCAGCCAGGCCGGCAGCTCGGCCGCGGCGAGCTCGCACACCGGGCCCAGGCCCGGCACGACGGGGTCGTGGAGAACGGCGAGGGCGCCGTCGACCGTACGGCGCACGTCGAGCTCGACCATGTCGGCGCCGAGCCGCCGGGCCTCGACGAATGCCTCGAGCGTGTTCTCCCGCATCCGGGCCGACGCCCCCCGATGGGCGATGACCAGGGGCGTCACCTGCCGGCCCAGAAACTGCTTGCAATAGCTAGCAGGCAGGGTTTAGAGTCCTGGACACCGAATATTCCCTGGGCCTGCAGACCTACGCGGGCCCTTGTGAACGAATTCACCAAATGCCCCGATTCGGAGGCGAGCGTGGCCCTCACGTGGAGCCGGACGTACGAGTGGAACGACGAAGACTGGCGCTGCCGCGCCGCGTGCCGCGACACCGACCCCGACCTCTTCTTTCCTGTCGGCACCACGGGCCTGGCGATCGAGCAGATCGACGCGGCCAAGGCCGTATGCCGGCAGTGCCCGGCGCTCGAGCCCTGCCTCGAGTTCGCCCTCGCCACCAACCAGGAGGCCGGTGTGTGGGGCGGCACCTCCGAAGAGGAGCGCCGCAAGCTCCGCAAGACCTGGCTGGCGCGCCGCCGGCACGCCTCCTGAACCTCACCTGGCCGCGCTAGCGCCGGCCGCTCTGCGTCAACGGAATCGTCAGCTCCACCAGCGTGCCGCCGTCGGTGCGCATGTCCATACGCCCGCCGAGCTCTCCCGCCACGAGCGTGCGCACGATCGTCAGCCCCAGCCCGCCCGACCGCTCGGGCGTGAAGCCGGCCGGGAGGCCGACGCCGTCGTCGTGAACGCGCACCGTCAGCACGTCGCCCTCGTTCTTCAGCTGGACACGGACGTGCACCTCGTCTTCGGCTAGTCCGGCGCGGGACCGTTCGGCGGGGAAGGCATGGTCGACCGCGTTCTGGAGCAGCTCGGTGAGCACGACCGCGAGCGGCGTGGCCACGTCGGCCGGCAGGTCGCCGGCGTCGCCGTCGACCTCGAACCGCACCGGTCGGTCGGGTGACAGCAGGCCCTCCTCGACCGTGCGCACCAGCGGCCGCACGATCTCGTCGAACGGCACCTTCTCCTCCGGCGCACGCGACAGGGTCTCGTGCACGAGGGCGATGGAGCCGATGCGCCGCACCGACTCCTCGAGCGCGGCCCGCGCCTCCGAGGACGCGAGGCGCCGGCCCTGCAGCCGGAGCACCGACGAGATCGTCTGGAGGTTGTTCTTGACCCGGTGGTGCACCTCGCGGATGGCGGCGTCCTTCGAGAGCAGTAGGCGGTCGCGGCGCCGCAGGTCGGAGATGTCGCGCACGAGCACGACGGCGCCGTCGACCTTGGCCGTCTTGAGCAGCGGGATGGCGTAGGTGACCAGGCAAAGGTCGGCACCGCGTTCCACCTCGCCCGTGACGGGTGCGGCCAACGCCACCGCGCTCCGCACCGCGGTGTCGTCGAAGCCGATGTCGGCGAGGTACGCGCCCTGCGCGTTGGTATGGATGCCGATGCGGTGCAGCGCCGAGACGGCGTTGGGTGAGACGTACTCGACGAGGCCGTCGGCACTCAGGACCATCACACCGTCGCCCACGCGCGGGGACTCCTCGGTGGTCGCCTCCTGCGTGGCGAAGGGGAACTCGCCGTCGTTGATCATCCGGGCGAACTTCTCGAAGATGTCGAGATAGGTGCGTTCGAGCTCGCCCGAACGGCGGCCGACGGCCAGCGCCGACTCGCGGGTGAGGATGCCGAGGACGCCGTGGTCCCAGCGCACGGGAATGCACTGCAGGCGGGCGCGGTCGCCCGTCTCGGTCTCGCGTTCCCCGTCGACGATCTGGCCCGAGCGCCACGCCTGCGTCAGCAGCGGACGCTCGGGGGACTCGAACACCCGCCCGATCAGGTCCTCGCGGTAGAGGGTCTGGCTGGTGGCGGGACGGGTCTGACCCACCACCATGAACGCCGGCCCCTCCTTGCCCTGGACCGGCACGAGAAGGAGGACGTCGGAGAACGAGAGGTCGGCGAGGAGCATCGACGACGCCAGCAGGCGCTGCAGGTGTCCGGTGCCGCGCTCGTCGAGCGCGGTGTGCTCGCGAACGAGCTCGACCAGCGAGGCCACGGCGCGCGGGCCCTAGACGGGCACGGCGCGGCGCCGCCGCGCGCGGAAGGCGGTGAGCTCGGTGTAGCCGGCCGCACCGACCACCGCCCGCACGTCGTCGGATCGGTGGGCGACGGTCGGCAGCTCGTGGGCGTCGGACGCGGTCGTGATCGGCACACCGGCGCGGTGAAAGCGGTCGAGCAGGGCAGGCGCGGGATACGCCTCGCCTGCCGGCTTGCGCCAGCCCGCCGACGACACCTCGGCCGCCATACCGCTCGACGCCGCCGCCTCGGCCATGCGGTCGTAGAACTCTTCGGGCACCTCCGGCCGCCGACCCGCGACCTTGGCCAGGTCGGGGTGGGCGAGCACGTCGCAGGCGCCCGACGCGGCCAGCTCCTCGAGGTCGGTGGTGTAGGCGTCCCACACCGACTCGACCGTGCGCCGGTCCCACTCCGCCACGGCGACCGGGTCCTCGAGGATGTCGAAGCCCCACGCCCCGATCCAGTGCACCGAGCCGAGGAGCACGTCGAACGGGTAGCCGTCGAGCAGCGCCGCCACCTTGTCCATGCGGCCGCGGTAGTGGTCGACCTCGAGGCCGAGGACGACGGGGAGCCCGGCGTCCTTCGCCGCCAGCGCGGTCTCGACGTAGTCGTCGAGGTCGGCCTGGTTGTGCGACTCCCAGTACGCGGCCATCGACGCGCGCAGCGCGGGGTCGGGGTCGTCCTCCCAGAAGCCGGCGAGCGGAGCGTCGGCCTGTACGAACCGGAACAGGTGCTCGGTCACCGCGATCTCCGTCACGCCCGCGGCACGGGCCGCTTCGCAGTAGGCGGCCAGCTGCTCGATCGTG
>VAXF01000136.1 GCA_005888395.1 Actinomycetota bacterium
ACGGGCGCGGTACCGAGCACCTGCGGCAGCTCGGAGAGGCGAAGCAGCCAGTCGGCGTACCACGACGCCCAGTCGTCGTCGGTGCCCTCGGTTATGCGGTAGACGCGATGGTGTGTCTCGCCCACCTCGTCGAGCAGCGCCGCGACCTGCTCCTCTGCGGTTGCGTGCGCCATGCGCACCTCCTTCATGGATCAGTCCCGCCGCTGGGCCTGCTGTTACAGACGCGCAACCCGGCGGGCCACCGCGCCGAAGCGCTCGAACGCATCGCCGCGCTGGGCGGCGGCCATTCCCGCCAGGTAGAGCACGACGTGCACGTCGTGGCCCTCGAGCACGCGGCACCTCTCCACGATCCGCCTGGAAATGTCAGCCCACGTGCCCTCGACGACGAAGTGGGCGAGCAGCTCGTCGCTGATCACGCGCCCCGGTGCCGCGGGATCACCGCTCTTCTGCGCGGCGCGCAGGCGCTCGGTGGTGCCTTCGAACCCGATCTGGTCGAAGATGAACGCGTAGTTCGGCGTGGATCCGTAGAACCCGACCATGGTGCGCGACGCCTCCCGCCACCGGGCTCGCTCCTCGTCTGTGTCGCCGACCACGGTGAAGAGCGGGACGAACACCGCCAGCGCGGCCGGATCGCGTCCCGCGCGACGAGCGCCCTCGTCGAGGTTCGGCACCAGCGTCTCCCGGAGATAGTCGAGCGTGTTCATCGGGTGCACGTGAACGCCGTCGGCCACCTCCCCTGCCATCCGCAACATCCAGGGATTGACGGCGGCGACGTCGACGGGCGGGTCGGCCGCGTCGATCGGCCCCGGCGACCAGATCGGGGGCAGCAGCGAGAACGTGTAGTAGTCGCCGGCGAAGTCGAGAGGTACCTCGCCGCGGAACGCCCGAAAGATCGCTTTGAGGGCGAGCACGTACTCGCGCATGCGGGGCCCCGGGTGGTCGAACACGGACGAGTACCGCCGCTCGACGTGGGCCCTGACCTGCGGCCCGATCCCGAGGCGGAACCGGCCGCCCGACGCGTCGGCCAGCTCCCACGCCACCGACGCCGTGACCATCGGGCTGCGCGGGAAGGCCACGGCCACGCCGGTCGCCAGGTCGAGGTCGGTCCGGGTGAGCGCGGCCGCGGCGCACGCCAGGTAGGCGGTGCGGCCCGACTCGGTGACCACCAGGCCCGAGAAGCCGGCGTCGGCAGCGCGGACCGCGTGCTGCTGGAACTGGCGAAGCGGCATCGCACCGGTCATGACGTGCACCTTCACGCTCGCGCGCTCCTCGTGCCGAGCCGCTCCTCGAGCAGGCCCACGGAATCCAGATCGGCGATCGCCGTGGTCGCCCGCTCCATGCCGCCGCGGCCCACGTCCGCCGGCTGCCAGCGGTCGCCCATCGCCGCCGTCGACGTGGCCGACACCCACGAGAACACGGCGAAGACGCCGCGTGCGGCCAGCACCTGCCGGTAGCGATCGAGGAGCTCGTGCTCGATCTCCCGCCGCACGCCGGACGGGATCGAGTTGCAGCAGAAGTAGGCGACGTCGCGCATGCCAGGCGACCGGCTGACCATCGCCCAGTCGAAGAATCCCGTGCGGGCGCCGTCGGCGAACAGGTTGCCCATGTGCGGGTCGCCGTGGATGAGCGTGCGCTCGCCCTCGTCCCAGAGGTCGAGCACGTCGGCGGCGCGTCCGGCGTAGAACGCGCCGACTCGCCGGAACGCCTCTGGCATCTCGTCGGCGAAGCGGTCGAGCGCGAGCCGGACGAACCCGCCCGCAGCCTTCGCCGCGCCCGCATCCTTGCCGCTGCCCGCGCCGAATCCGGCCCGCTCCGGCACCCAGCCGAGGTCGCCCGAGAAGCGCGCGCTCTCCCAGTAGGCGGCGTGCAGGAGCGCGAGCTCCTCGACCGTCGAACGGGCCCGGTCGGTGACGTCGTCGTCGCTCGGCCTCGGGAACGTGCAGCCCGACGCCACCAGGTCCTCGAGCACCATGACGAACTCGTCGCCCGCGAAGGCCGCGTGCCACACGCGCGGCGCCCGTACCGGGAGCTCGTCGCCGAGCGACGCGTACAGACGGGCCTCGGACACACCGATGCCGACGTGGCGGATGAACTCGCGCTGGCGGGGATGGAACGGCGCCAGCTTCACGAAGAGCGTGTTGGGCAGGTCCGACTCGCTCTCGGCATACTCCAGCCGCACGCGTGCCCGCCCCGTCGTGCCCGAGTGGGCGTCGATCACCTCGGCGCCCGTGACGACGACGCCCGGCGACCGGGGCCGGAGCACGGCGGTGAACCAGTCGGCGGTGAGGTCGTCGACCTCGGCGGGGATCATGAGCGGACGGCGCAAGGCTGCTCCGGGAGAGCAGCCCCGACAAGCAAATCATCGCGGACGCGGCATCGCCGGCGCCGCCCGGGGTTCGGCGGCGCCGGCGACGGCTGGTGTGAGGGCCCGCCCGGGAGGCGGGCCGGGGACAGAGCTCAGGCGGTGGGACCGCTGACGGTGCCCGTCAGCGGGTAGCCGCCCGGGCCACCCGGGCCGCGGCCGTCGGGGCCGTGGCCGGGGCCGCCGGGGCCGCCGCGGAACGTGCCGTTCACCCGGTCGGTGACCCGCTGGGTGATCCCGGTCGTGATCTGGTCGGCCTGGGCCTGGGTGAGGGCGCCGTTCTTCACCTGGTCGGCGAGCTCCGCCTTCTCGTCGGCCACGAGCGCGTCGATCACCTTCTGGACGTCGACGCCGTGGGCCTTGGCCACCGCCGCCAGCGTCTGGCCCGACCCGAGGGCCGTGGTCAGGTCGCTCTGGCTGATCCCGATGGCCTGGGCCGCGACGGCCAGGTCGTCACCGAGCTCGTGGGGGCCATGGCCGAAGCCGGGGCCGCCGGGGCCGTGCGCCGGCTGGGCGGCGGCGATGGCCTTGCCCACGGCGTCGGACTGGGCCTGGGTGATCGTGCCCGCGTCGACCAGCTTCGTGAGGGCCTCGGTCACCCACTGCGGGGGCGTCTGGGTGGCCGTCGCCGTGCTCGACGTGGAGGTCTGCGCGGTGGCGGTGGAGGGAATCGACAGGGCGATCCCGGCGCCGGCGCCTCCCAGCATGGAGGCGACCACCGCCGCGGCCGCCAGGGTCTTGGTACGCATCTCGGGTCCTTTCTCGTTCGGTCCCCGTCCATCGGGGGCTGGACCCACCATCGCCCCCGCAGGTAAGGGCGACGTTCGGCTCGAGCAAGAACTGTCTAAGAAGGAGCCGGGAGCTCGAGGCGGGCGACGGTGCCGCCGCCGTCGCGCTCGTGCAGCGACACCGTCCCGTGATGGACCTCGGCGATCTGCCTGACGATCGAGAGCCCGAGCCCCGACCCGGGGCGACCCCGGGCCGCGGTCGTGCGGTAGAAGCGGTCGAAGACCCGGCCACGCTCGTCGGCGGGCACGCCGGGACCCCGGTCGGCGACCTCGATGCATGCGCCGGCAACGGTCACGTCGACGGCGCCGGGCGGGGCGCTGAACTTGAGGGCGTTGTCGACGAGGTTGGAAACCGCCCGGTCGAGCATGGCCCGCCGGCCCTCGACGACGGCGGCGTCCGTCGTCGTCAGGGTGATGGCGCGCCCGCTCCGGCGCCGGTACCGCGCCGCCACGTCGCTCGTTACCTCGGCGAGGTCGACGTCGGCAACGGGCTCGTCGTTGCGCGCGTCGGTGGCCAGCTCCACCAGCTCCGTCGCCAGACCCGTCAGCTCGTCGAGCTCCAGCCGGGTCTCGGTGAGGAGCTCCCGTCGTTGCTCGGCATCCATGGTGTCCGCCCGCTCGAGGAACTCGATGTTGGTGCGGATCGCGGTCAGCGGTGTGCGCAGCTCGTGACTGGCGTCGGCGACGAGGCGCTGCTGCTGCCGGCGCGACGTGTCGAGGGCGACCAGCATGGTGTTGAAGCTCGACGCCAGCCGGCCGACCTCGTCGTCGCCGCGGACGGGGATGGGCGTGGTGAGATCCTGGGTGGCCGCCACCCGCTCGGCGGTGTCGGTGAGGCGTTGGATGGGCTTGGTGGTGCGGCGGGCGAGCACCCAGCCCGCCAGGGCGGCGAGGACCGTGCCGGCGAGCGCGATGACCACGAAGCGGTTGCGCAGGACCGAGAGCACGTCGTCGGTCTCGGTGAGGCTGCGGCCCAGCTGCACCGCTCCTCCGCCGGCGAGCGAGGCCGTCAGCATGCGGTAGTGGACCTCTCCGACGTGGACGTCGCGCAGCCGGGGCGTCCCGGCCCGCCGAGCGAGCGCGCGGTCGCGCCCGTCGACCGGGAGCGTGGGCTGGCCTGCGACCGAGCTGATCACGGCGCCGTTGGCGTCGAGCACCTGCGTGACGGCGTCGAGGCCCACGAGCGGACCGCCGCCCTCGCGGTCACCGCCGGGCGCGCCCCCGAGGTCGAAGTTGGGCCGGCCGGAGCCGGGACCGCCCCCCGGCCCTCCCCCACCACCGCCGAAGCCGGGGCCGCGGTTGGTGAACCGCGTCGCCCGCGAGAGGAGGAACTTGTCGGCTTCGGACCGCAGCTCCCGGCTCGTCGTGTAATGGGACGCGTACGCGCCGCTGACGACAGCGGCGGCGACGATCGCGGCCACGGCGAGCGTGAGCCGCGTGCGCAAGGTCATGGTTCGCGGGCCGTGTACCCGACGCCGCGCACGGTGTGGATCAGGCGTGCCTCGCCTGCGGCCTCGGTCTTGTGCCGGAGGTAGCTGATGTAGACGTCGAGCGACTTCGACGACGTCTCGAAGTCGTAGCCCCAGATCCGTTCGTAGATCTGGTCGCGCGTGAGCACGATGCCGGCGTTGTAGAGGAGCAGCTCGAGCAGGTCGAACTCGGTCTTGGTGAGCTCGACCGCGCGCGACCCGCGCCATGCCTGCCGTCGGAGCGGGTCGACCACGAGGTCGCCGACCCGCAGCACGCCCTCGTCGCCCGTAACGCTCGTGCGCCGGAGGAGCGCGCGGAGCCGGGCCAGCAGCTCGTCCAGCGCGTAGGGCTTGACGAGGTAGTCGTCGGCCCCCGCGTCGAGGCCGGCCACCCGGTCGCCGACCTCGTGGCGGGCCGTCAGCATCAGCACGGGCGTGCGGTCGCCTCGCTCGCGCAGGCGGCGGCAGGCCGTCAACCCGTCGACGTTCGGCATCATCACGTCGAGAACGATCACGTCGGGCGGCGCTTCGAGCACGCTGGCCAGCGCCTCGGCCCCGTCGGCCGCGAGCCGGACCCGGTAGCCCTCGTACGCCAGCACGCGCGCCAGCGAGTCGCGCAGATGCGGATCGTCCTCCGCGACGAGGACGCTGCTCGACGTTGTCGTCTTGGGGGTCGAGGAAGGCATGGCATGACTGCGCGACACGAGACCGTTGTAGGTGGCGCAGGTAAGAGGAAGGTTAGGACGCCCGATTCTTCGAGTCTTCTAACCCGCGGCGAACGCGCCTCTTACGTGGCGGCCCGATCCTCGGCCCATGAGCGATGACACCACACCCCGGCCAGCCCGCCGGCGCCCGCACCCCGCGGCGCGCGCCCGCAACGCCACGCTCGCCCTCAGCCTGGGCGCGTTCGGCGCGATCACCGGCGGGCTGGCCGCGCACGCCGCCTCGAGCACGCAGGCTTCGAAGACCCAGACGGCGGCGAGCAACACCACCGCCACCACCAGCGCCGTGACCGCCGACGAC
>VAXF01000185.1:0-4680 GCA_005888395.1 Actinomycetota bacterium
GAGCGCGACCACACCCACACCCTGCTCTACCGCTACGAGTGGGGCGCGTGGCCCATTGGCGACGGTGCCAGCGTGCCCGCCGAGCTCGCCCTCGAGCATCCGTTCGCGGGCCTGGTGGCAGTCATCGGCGAGACCCACGACGGCGTCGAGCGGACCGAGGTGGAGGCGTGGCACCGGGACGGCGGCGTGCCCTCGGTCGCCGCCATGTGCCTCTGGTTCTCGCCGCTGCCGCTCCTGGCCGATGCACCCGGCGACGTGCCCCGCACCGAAGGCGCCGACCGGCGCTTCCTCGACCTGTTCTTCCTCGAGGACGAGCCCTTCGGCGCCTGGGACGACGCCTTCGGCGGCTTCGGCGAGGCGTTCGAGAAGAGCGGGCTCGGCCGGGTGCTGTGGGCGTCGCCGTTCGTCCCGACGATCCCGGGCACCGACCGCTACACGGACGAGCTCTGGTAGGGGTTATGGCCTTGCTGGAGGCGCGGACGCTGTGGGAGCTGGTCGAGCGGCGGGTGGCGGCCACGCCCGACGACCTCATGGCGATCGACGAGGACGGGCGCCGCCTGACGTTCGCCGACTACCTGGCCGCGGCGGAACGCGCCGCGGCGGGCCTGCAGGGCCTCGGCGTCGGCGAGGGCGTGAACGTTTCCTGGGAGCTGCCCACCTGGCTCGAGTCGATGGTGCTCGTCGGCGCGCTGTCGAGGCTCGGCGCGGTCCAGAACCCCATCATCCCGATCTACCGGGCGCGCGAGGTCGGTTTCGTGGCCCGCCAGACGCGCGCCCGACTGCTGATCGTGCCGTCGGTGTGGCGCGGCTTCGACTACGAGGCGATGGCCAACGAGATCGCGTCCGGCGTCGAAGGCATGGACGTGCTCGTCGCCGACCGGTCGCTGCCGGAGGGCGATCCCGCCATCCTCCCTCCGGTTCCGCCGGCCCCCGACGACCCCGCCGGCCTGCCGGTGCGCTGGCTCTTCTACACGTCCGGCACGACGGCCGACCCCAAGGGCGCGCAGCACACCGACCGCACGGTCATGGCCGCGGCCTACGGCATGGGCGTCGCCCTCGCCGTCGACGACGAGGATCACTCGTCGCTCGTGTTCCCGTTCACCCACATCGGCGGCATCGTCCTGCTGATGGTCGGCCTCATGGCCGGCTGCCGTCACCTCGTGGTCGAGTCGTTCGACCCGACGACCACGATTCCGTTCCTGACGCGGGAGGACGTCACCCTCGCGGGCTCGGTGACGCCGATGCACATGGCGTACCTGGCCGAGCAGCGCAAGGACCCGGGCCGCAAGCTGTTCCCGAGCGTGCGGGCGTGTCCCGGCGGTGCCGCGCCCAAGCCCCCGCAGCTGCACTACGACATCAAGCACGAGATGGGCGGCGCCGGCATCGTGTCGGGCTATGGGCTCACCGAGTGCCCGATCCTGTCGATGAACGCGGTGGGAGATCCCGACGACAAGCTGGCCAATACCGAGGGCCGGCCGACGCCCGGCGTGCAGGTGCGGGTGGTGACCGTCGACGGCAAGCCCGCGGGCCCGGGCGAGGAGGGCGAGATCCGCGCCGTGGGGCCCCAGCTGTTCCGCGGCTACCTCGACAGCTCGCTCGACGGCGAGGCCTTCGACGACGACGGGTTCTTCCGCACGGGCGACCTCGGCAACCAGGACGCCGATGGGTTCATCACGATCACGGGCCGGCTCAAGGACATCATCATCCGCAAGGGCGAGAACATCAGCGCCAAGGAGATCGAAGACCTCCTGTACACGCACCCGAAGGTCGGCGACGTCGCCGTCATCGGCATTCCCGATCCCGCGCTCGGCGAGCGCTGTTGCGCGGTCGTCGCGCCGAAGGACGCGGCCGACCCGCTCGGGTTCGACGAGATGGTGGCGTTCCTGCGCGAGCAGAAGCTGATGACGCAGAAGATCCCCGAGCAGCTCGAGCTCGTCGGCGAGGTCCCGCGCAACCCGAGCGGCAAGATTCTCAAGCACAAGCTCCGCGAGGAGCTGGCGGCGAAGGAGCTGGCACCGTGACCCGCTTCGGCGGGCAGGTGGCGATCGTCACCGGGGCGGCGTCGGGCATCGGGCGGGCCACCGCGGTCCGGCTCGCGTCCGAGGGAGCGACCGTGGCGTGCCTTGACGTGGCTGCGGAGGGCAGCGAGAAGACGGCGGCCGCTATCGACGCCGACGGGGGCCGGGCGCAGGCGTTCGCGTGTGACGTCAGCGATCCCGCCTCGGTCGCCGACGTGGTCGAACGGGTGGCCGGCGGCCTCGGGCGGCCCGAGGTGGTGTGCAATGTGGCCGGCATCGGCCGCTTCGCCCACACCGTCGACATGCCGCTCGACGACTGGCACCGCATCATCGCCGTCAACCTGACCGGCACGTTCCTCGTGTGCCGGGCGACGCTGCCCCACCTGCTCGATGGTGGCGGCACCATCGTCAACGTGGCGTCGACTGCTGGCGTCATCGGGCAGCCCTACAGCGCCGCCTACGCGGCGTCGAAGGGCGGCGTCGCGCTGCTGACAAAAGCCCTCGCCGTCGAGTACCTCGAGCGCGGCGTGAGGGTGAACGCGGTGGCGCCGGGTGGCATCGAGACACCGATCGTCGGCAGCTTCGCGGTCCCCGACGACGCGTCTCGCCGGCTGATGGCGCGGATCATGTCGCCCATGGGCTTCGGTCAGCCCGAGGAGGTTGCGGGCGTCATCGCGTTCCTCGCGTCCGACGAGGCCCGCTACGTCACCGGCGCGGTGTACGCGATCGACGGTGGCGTGAGCGCTTGACGCAAAGACCGCAGCTGGCGGTCCTCGTCTCGGGGCTCCACGCGCTGTTCGGGCCCGACCTGCGGTCGTTCGTCGAGGTGGCGCGGATCGCCGACGAGGCCGGCGTCGACCAGGTCGTGCTGCCCGATCACGTCGTGATGGGGGCGCGCACCGACCGCTACCCCTACGGCACCTTTCCGTACGACGCCGACGCGCCCTGGATCGAGCCACTGACGACGCTCGCGGCGATGGCGTCCGCGACGACGCGCGTGCGGCTGGGCACCGGCATCCTCATCGCGCCCCTGCGACCGGCCGTGCTGCTGGCCAAGACGATCGCCACCCTCGACGTGCTGTCGGGCGGGCGGGTCGACCTCGGCGTCGGCGTCGGCTGGCAGCGCGAGGAGTACGAGGCGCTCGGCGTGCCGTTCGCCGGGCGGTGGCAGCGGCTCGACGACACCCTCGGCGCCTGCCGCGCCCTCTGGCAGGACGCGCCGGCCTCGTTCTCGTCGCCGACCGTCGCGTTCGAGAGCATCTGGTGCGCGCCCCGGCCGGTACAGGCGCGGGTGCCGGTCTGGTTCGGCGCCAAGGCCAGCGAGGCGCTCGCCGGCCGCATCGCCGCCGTGGGCGACGGCTGGTACCCGCTGGGGAACCTCTCGCCCGACGAGCTGCGCGACGGCGGCGAGCTAATGCGCGACGCGTTCCGCGCGGCCGGCCGCGACGCAGCGGAGCTCGGCGTCCGCTGGCAGCTGGCGGTACGCCAGGACGGCTCGGGTCGGGTCGACGTTGCCCGCACGATGGAGCCCGTGCCAGCGCTGGTCGATGCCGGCGTCACCGTGCTGTCCACCGGCATCAACCCTCGCATCGTGCAGACGATGGACGACGTGCGCGCCTACCTCGACGCGCTGGTCGCCGCGTTCGCGGCCCTGACCTAGGTTCGGGCCGCCGTGGACCTGCGCTACTCCGAAGCCGACGAGCGCTTCCGCGCCGAGCTCAGGTCGTGGCTCGACTCCGTCCTGCCGACGTTGCCGCCACCGCCGCCGGCCACCGACATGCGCGCCCGTCGCGAGTACGACTGCGCGTGGCAGCGCCTGATGTTCGACGCCGGCTACGCGGGCATCGACTGGCCCAAGGAGCACGGTGGACGGGGCGCCTCGCTGACCGAGCAGCTCGTGTTCCTCGAGGAGACCGAGCGCGCCCACGCGCCCTATGTCGGGATGAACTTCGTCGGTCTGCTCCACGCTGGTCCGACGCTGATCGCGGAGGCCACGTCCGAGCAGCGGGCGCGCCACCTGCCGGCCATCCTGAAGGGCAGCGAGGTGTGGTGCCAGGGGTTCTCGGAGCCGAGCGCCGGGTCGGATCTCGCGTCGCTCCGCACGCGGGCGGTGCGCGACGGCGACGACTACGTCGTGACCGGCCAGAAGATCTGGACCTCGCATGCCGAGGTGGCCGACTTCTGCGAGCTCCTCGTGCGCACCGATCCCGACGCGCCGAAGCACCGTGGCATCAGCTGGCTGATCATGCCGATGGACTCGCCCGGTATCGAGACCCGCCCGCTGGAGACGATGTACGGCACCACCGAGTTCAGCGAGATGTTCCTCGACGAGGTGCGGATCCCCGTCGCGAACCGCGTCGGCGACGAGAACGACGGCTGGCGGGTGGCGATGGTGACGTTCAGCTTCGAGCGGGGAACGGCGTTCGTGAGCGAGATGCTGCGATCGATGGAGCTGCTCGAGGACCTCGCCGCCCTGGCTCGCAAGAACGGACGCTGGCACGACGCCGGCATCCGGCGCGAGCTCGGCCACCTCGCCGCCGACCTCGATGCGCTCTGGGCCATGACGAAGCGCAACATCTCGCACGCGGCCCGCACCGGTGTGCCGGGCGTGGGCGGCTCGCTGTTCAAGCTCTACTACTCGGAGGTGCGCCACCGCATGGGC
>VAXF01000185.1:4695-7636 GCA_005888395.1 Actinomycetota bacterium
GCGTGCTCGACCGGGCGTCGCTGTCGTTCGAGGACGTCGGTGGCCTGCCCACCGGCGAGCACGTCGGCGGGTGGGCCCACGCCATCTCGATCACCATCGCCGCCGGCACGTCGCAGATCCAGCGCAACATCGTCGCCGAGCGCATCCTCGGCCTCCCCAAGGACCGCCAGCAGTAATGGACCTCGAACTCTCTCCCGACGAGGAGGCGCTGCAGGACGGGGTGCGGCGGCTGTGCGAGGGGCGGTTCCCGATGGCGACGGTGCGGGCACTCGCGCCGCAGGCCGGCGTCGACCGGGCGTTGTGGCGGGAGCTGGCCGACGCTGGCGTGTTCTCGTTGCGGGCCGACGGCATGGGCGCTACCGACGCCGTGCTCGTGTTCGAGGAGCTCGGGCGGGCGCTCGTTCCCGGGCCGCTGGTGTGGTCGCATCTCGCGGCCGGGCTGGTCGACGGCGCCGCGACAGGCGAGCGCGTGGTGGGCGGTGCCTTGGTCGGCGGTGAGCCGCTGCTCGTCGAGCACCTCGACGCGCTCGACGCGCTGCTCGTGCTCGACGGCGACCGTGTGCGACTGGTCGATCGCGGCGCGGTCGACGGCGTTCCGGTCCCGCGACCGCTCGACCCGCTCACCCCGCTGCACCACGTCGAGTCACTCCCGCGAGGCGAGGCCGTCGGTGGCGCCGACGTGGCGGCGCGGTTGCAGCTCGACGGGGCCGCGCTGGTCGCCGCGTCGCTACTGGGGATCGCCGAGGCCGTCACCGACATGGCCGTCGCCTACGCGAAGCAGCGCGAGCAGTTCGGCCGGCCCATCGGCTCCTTCCAAGCGGTCAAGCACCTGCTCGCCGACATGCTCACGCGCACCGAGGTGGCGCGCGCCGCCGTCTACGCCGCCGGGGTGACGCTCCACGACCCCGGCGTGGGCGACCCGGCCCGGGCGGTGGCGGGGGCCAAGCTCATCGCCGGCGAGGCCGCGTTCGTCAACGGCAAGGCCTGTATCCAGGTCCACGGCGGCATGGGCTTCACGTGGGAGGTCGACGCCCACCTCTACCTGAAGCGGGCCCGCGTCCTCGACACGGTCTTCGGCCCGGCCGACGTGCAGGCCGAGCGCATGGCCGCGTACCTCTGACTACAGAACGAGCTCGGCCATCATGCGCAGGACCGGCGGCGGGCCGTTGAGGAGGATCGTGGTCACGATCGACGAGCGCCACAGCTCGAGGTCGTCGCGGATCTTCTCCTTCGGCCCCACGAGCGCGATCTCCTCGACCATCGCCGTGGGCACGAGGGCGGTGGCCTCGTCCTTGCGACCGTCGAGGTAGAGCTGCTGGATCTTGACGGCCTCGCCCTCGTAGCCCATGCGCACGAAGACGTCGAAGTGGAAGTTCATCTCGCGCGCCCCCATCCCGCCGACGTAGAGCGCGAGCATCGGGCGCAGCATGTCGGCGGCGGCCTCGACGTCGTCGTTGACGACGACGGGGACCATGGAGAGAACCTCGAAGTCTCCGGGCGTGCGGCGCGCGCCCGGCCGGCCGAAGCCCTCGTCGAGCGACGCGCGGTACATCGCATCCTGCTTGGGAGAGAAGTAGATCGGGAACCAGCCGTCGGCGATCTCCGCCGCGAGGGCGACGTTCTTCGGACCCTCGGCGCCGAGGATGATCGGCAGGTCGGCGCGGAGCGGGTGGGTGATCGACTTCAACGGCTTCCCGAGCCCGGTGCCGCCCGGGTAGGGGAGCGGGTAGTGCTCGCCGTCGAAGCGCACCGGCTCGGCGCGGGCCAGCACCCGCCGGATGACCTCGACGTACTCGCGCGTGCGCGCCAGCGGCTTCGGGAAGGACTGCCCGTACCAGCCCTCGACGACCTGCGGCCCCGACACGCCGAGACCGAGCACGAAGCGGCCGCCGGTGAGGTGGTCCATCGTGAGCGCCGCCATGGCGGTGGCGGTGGGCGTGCGCGCCGACAGCTGGATGAGGTCGGTGCCGAGCCGGACCCTTGTGGTCTGCGATCCCCACCACGCGAGCGGTGTCAGCGCGTCGGACCCGTAGGCCTCCGCCGTCCACACCGAGTCGAAGCCCAGGCGCTCGGCCTCGGCCACCAGGTCGGGAACACCCGCCGGCGGCCCGGCGCCCCAGTACCCGATGTGCAGGCCGAGCTTCAACGGGTCAGCTCGCGAGGCGCGGGCTCGGCGTGAAGCGCACCGGCATGTGCTTCAAGCCGTTGATGAAGTTGGAGCGCAGTCGCCGCACCGGCCCGTCGAGCTCCATGTCGGGCAGGCGCCGCAGCAGCTCCTCGAACATGATGCGGATCTCGAGCTTGGCCAGGTGGGAGCCCAGGCAGAAGTGGGGCCCGCCGCCTCCGAACGTGATGTGGTCGTTGGGCGAGCGGCCGACGTCGAAGCGGAACGGCTCTTCGAACACCGACTCGTCGCGGTTCGCGGAGATGTACCAGATGACGACCTTGTCGCCCTCGGCGATCGGCTGGCCGGCGAGCTCGGTGTCGTGTGTCGCCGTGCGCCTGAACGACATGACGGGCGTGGCCCACCGCAACATCTCCTCGATGCCGGTCGGCAGCAGCGACGGGTCGTCGAGCAGCCGCTGACGCTGCTCGGGGTGCTCGATCAGCGCGTGCATGCCGTGGGAGATCAGGTTGCGGGTGGTCTCGTTGCCGGCGACCGACAGCAGCAGGAAGAAGAGGTCGAACTGCATCTCGTCGAGCCGCTCGCCGTCGACCTCGGCCTGCAGCAGCACGCTCACGATGTCGTCGCCCGGGTTCGCCCGCTTCTCGAGTCCGAGCCGGTTGGCGTAGCCGTAGAGGTCGGCCGACGCCTCGAAGGCGGCCTCGGGCGCCACCTGGTACTCGGGGTCCTCGGCGCCGATCATGCGGTTGCTCCACTCGAAGACGAGGTGGCGGTCCTCCGGGGGAACACCGAGCAGCTCGGCGATGGCCTGGAGCG
>VAXF01000090.1 GCA_005888395.1 Actinomycetota bacterium
ATGTCGGGTTGGCGCAGGATCAACAGGGCCACCACGACGAGCACGGCCAGCACGGGCCAGGTCGTGGCCCGTGGGTCGTCGACGCGATCGGCGCGCTTCGACAGCAGCGCGGCCGTGAACACGAGCAACGCGAGCTTGGCCACCTCCGACGGCTGGATACGGAACTGGCCCGCGCCCAGCCACCGTGCCGACCCGTTGACG
>VAXF01000091.1:0-17504 GCA_005888395.1 Actinomycetota bacterium
TAGGACCCGTACCAGTCGAACGACGCGCATGCCGGCGCGAGCAGGACCACGTCGCCGGGCCGCGCCGCGGCTTCGGCGGCTTTCACCGCGGCCCGCATCGACGACGCCACGGTGACCGGCCGGCTGCGCGCGAAGGCAGCCTCGACCTCCGCCGCCGCCTCGCCGATGGCGACGACGTGACGAACGTGATCGGCCGCCTCGGCGAGCACCGAGAGGTCGAGGGCCTTGTTCCGTCCGCCTGCCACGAGTACGACCGACGGGAAACCGCGGATCGCGGCGAGGGCCGCGTGCGGATTGGTTGCCTTCGAGTCGTCGTACCAGCGCACACCACCAGCTTCACCTACGAGCGTGCCGCGATGGGGGAGGGGCCGGAAGTCGCGCAGCGCAGCGCGTGCTCCCCGGAGGGACGCGCCGGCCTCGACCGCGGCCGCCGCGGCCGCCAGCGCATTGGCGAGGTCATGGGGCAGCCGCCGCGGGAGGGTGTCGACACGCGCCAGCTCCTCCCCCGCCGGCGTGCACAGGACCTCGGCGTCGACCCGCCAGTCGGCGGCTCCGAGCCCGAACGTGGTCACGCGAGCGGGGGCCGATGCTGCGGCGTCCATCACGACGGGGTCGTCGGCGTTGGCCACCGCGACGTCGTCGCCCGCCTGGTTCGCCCAGATCCGCGTCTTGGCGGCGGCATACGCCCGCGCGTCCGGATGCCAGTCTCGGTGGTCCTCGGCGAAATTGAGCCACACCCCGACGCGCGGGCGGAACCGCTCGGTGAAGCGCAGCTGGAACGACGACAGCTCGGCGACGACGACATCGACGTCCTGGCCGACGACCGCGACGAGCGGCGGCCCGATGTTGCCGGCGGCCACGGCCCGCACACCGGAGGCCACCAGCATGGCGGCGATCAGCGTCGTAACCGTCGTCTTGCCGTTGGTGCCGGTGACACCGACGATCGGCACGGAGATCTCCCGTGACGCGAGCTCGACCTCGGAGAGCACCGCCGTGCCCGACTCGAGCGCCCACCTCAGAGCCGGATGGGCCTCGGGGACACCCGGGCTCGGCACCACCACGTCGGCCGCCCGTACCAGCGTCTGCACCTCCGCGTCCGACGGCTCCTCTCGCACCTCGATCCCCTCGAGCGCAGAGGCGCGCTCGCGCGTGCGGGCGGTGGGCGCATCCTCAACGACCACGACGCGCTGGCCCCGCCCGTGCAGCCAACGCGCGATCGCGTCCCCGCTCACCCCCAACCCGATAACCAGCGCGCTCCCACTCATTCAGTCGATGCCGCCGAGGTGGAGGAAGTCGGCGTAGAAGATGCCGAGGGCGAGCGCGGTGGCGAGGGCGGCGAGAATCCAGAAGCGCACGATCACGGTCGTCTCCGGCCAGCCCAGGAGCTCGAAATGGTGATGGAACGGGGCCATGCGGAACGCCCGAAGGCACGGAAGGCGAAGACCTGGATCACCACCGAGAGCGTCTCGAGCACGAACAGAGCACCGACCACGCCGAGGAGAAGGATGCTGTCGCTCAGCAGCGCGAGAGCTGCGAGCCCGGTGCCGATCGCGATCGAGCCCGTGTCGCCCATGAAGATGCGCGCCGGCGCCGCGTTCCACCAGAGGAAGCCGGCGCACGCGCCGACGAGGGCGGCCGCGATGAGCGCCAGATCGAGCGCGTGGGCGTTGTGGTAGATCGGACGGTGCCGGAACTGCCAGAAGCCGATGACCACGAAGGCGGAGAACGCGAACGCCGCCGACCCGGCCGCGAGGCCGTCGAGCCCGTCGGTGAGGTTGACCGCGTTCGCCGCGCCGACGATCAGGAGGACGGCGACGATCACCCAACCGACGGTGCCGAGGTCGATCCCGGGCGAGCTGTAGCGGGTGAACGACAGCATCGTGCTCGCCTTCGCCCAGTTGTGGGCGAGGAGGGCGAACGCGATCGCGACCGCGAGCTGCCCGGCGAGCTTGCCCCGCTTGGTGAGCCCGAGGCTCTGCTGCCGCGACACCTTGAGCCAGTCGTCGACGAGGCCGACGAGACCGCTGGCCATCACGGCGAAGAGCACGAGCATCCCGCTGCGCGTGAACACGGTGGCGCGCCGCAGGTGCCCGAACCCGTAGCCCAGGAAGGCGGCGCCCACGATCATGACGCCGCCCATCGTCGGCGTGCCCGCCTTGGTGACGTGGCCCTCGGGGCCGTCCTCACGGATCTGCTGGCCGATCCCGTGGGCGCGGAGCCACCGGATGAGCACCGGTGTGCCCGCCAGCGCGACCAGGAAGGCCATACCTGCCGAGAGGAGGAGCGCGATCATGCCGGTTCTCCCCCGACCAACTCGGCTGCGAGTCGCTCGAGCCCGGCCACGCGGCTCCCCTTCACCAGCACCGCGTCGCCCTCACCAACGTCGCCGAGGGCGCGTCGAGCCTCCGCGAGGCCGGCGACGTCGTCGCCGCCGTACTCGGGCGCGCCCACGGCGATCACCCTGATTCCCAGCTCCCGCGCCAGGGCGCCGATCTCGCGGTGAGCGTCCGCGCCGAGTGCGCCGAGCTCCGCCATCGGCCCCAGCACGGCCACGTGACGCGCCGCGTCGAGACGGGCGAGGGCGCGGAGGGCCGCCGCCGTGGAGGCCGGATTGGCGTTGTAGGCATCGTTCAGCACGAGCGCCCCCGACGATGTCCGCAACAGCTCCATCCGCCAGGGCGAGAGCTCGGCATCGGCCAGGCCACGCGCCACCTCGTCGAGAGTGGCGTCCATCGCGAGCGCAGCTGCGGCCGCCGCGAGCGCGTTGGCCACCTGGTGCTCACCGCGCGCCCTCAGCGCGATCCCGGTCGCACCCCATGGCGACTCGAGGCGGAACACAGCCCGCAGGTCGTCGTCGACGACCACGTCTGACGCCCGCACGTCGCCCGCGCCCAGACCGAAGGTGACGACGTTGGCGCTGGTCAGCTCGCGCATCGCGGCCACGAGCGCGTCGTCGGCGTTCAGCACCGCCGTGCCTGCGGACGGGAGCGCCTCCACCAGCTCGCCCTTGGCCCGGGCGACGTCATCGATCGTTCCGAAGAACTCGGTGTGGGCTGCTGTCACCGAGGTGACCAAGCCGACGCTCGGCCTGGCGATGTCGCACAGCGCACGTAGGTGCCCCGGCGCGCGCGCTCCCATCTCGACCACCACCGCCTCGGACGACTCGTCCGCGGCAAGGATCGTCAGCGGCACTCCCAGCTCGTTGTTGAAGGAACGCGGGCTCGCGGTGGTCACGTACCGCCGGCACAGGACCGATCGGAGCAGGTCCTTCGTCGACGTCTTTCCCACCGATCCGGTGACCGCGGCCACGCGTCCGGACGTGAGTCGCGACCGCCACCACCGCGCCAGGTCGGCCAGCGCCACCATTGTGTCCTTCACCTCGACCGCCGTTCCGCCCTGCGCTCGTTCACTCGTCAGATAGGCCGCCGCCCCGGCCCGCATCGCGTCCTCGACGAACAGGTGGCCGTCGCGTGCCGCGACCACGGGCACGAACAGCTCACCGCCCGCGATCAGGCGCGAGTCGATCGCCACACCGTCGACGCCGGCGTCAGGTCCGACGACAGATCCTCCCACCGCGGTCGCCACCTCCGACGCGCGCGCCTTCACGTGCGGGCCAGCTCCTCGCGCACGACTTCCCGATCGTCGAACGGAACAACGTCGTCGCCGATCGCCTGGCCGGTCTCGTGGCCCTTGCCCGCGATGACGATCACGTCGCCCGCCTCCGCCTCGCTGACCGCGAGCGCGATGGCCGCCCGCCGGTCGGGTTCGACCACGAGCACGTCGGGCCGTCGCACACCTGCCCGCACCTCGTCGATGATGGCGAGCGGGTCCTCGTGGCGGGGGTTGTCGCTGGTGAGGACGACGAGGTCGGCCAGACGCGCGGCCACCTCGCCCATCACGGGCCGCTTGGCGTGGTCACGGTCGCCGCCACAACCGAACACCACGATGAGCCGTCGCCCACCGAGCGACCGAGCCGCTCCGAGCACCTGCTCGAGGGCGTCGGGCGTGTGGGCGTAGTCGACGATCACCGTGTAGGGCTGCCCGGCGTCCACCGGCTCGAACCGGCCGGGCAACGGCACGACCTGGGCGAGGCCGTCGGCCACAGTGGCGGGGAGCACCCCGAGCTCGCGGGCGGTGGTGGCGGCCGCCAGCGCGTTCGCCACGTTGAACACGCCCCCGATCCGCAGCCGCACCTGCCGGCCCTCCCAGACGAAGGTGCTGCCGTCGGCGGTGACGTCGAGCTCGCGTGCGTCGTCGAGCGAGAACGGGTGCGTCGGCACCCGCGCCGCGTCGAGCAGCAGGCGACCGTAGCGATCGTCGGCGTTGACGACGGCGCGCTCTGCCAGCGCCGGGTCGAAGAGCCGCGCCTTCGCCGCGAAGTAGCGCTCGACCGTCCCGTGAAAGTCGAGGTGATCCTGACCGAGGTTCGTGAACACCGCGACCGCGAAGCGCGTCGCGTCGACGCGCGCCAGTTCGAGCGCATGCGACGACACCTCCATGGCGACCGCGGCCATCCCGTCGGCACGAAAACCGGCCAGGCGGGCCTGCAGATCGGGCGCCTCGGGCGTGGTGCGCACACCGGTCAGCGTGCCGACGACGCCGGTGCGACGACCGCCGGCCTCGAGGATCGCGGCCAGGAGGTGCACCGTGGTCGTCTTGCCGTTGGTCCCGGTGACACCGACGACGGCGAGATCACGTGAGGGATGGTCCCAGAACGCCGCCGCGATCGGAGCCATCGACCGGCGGGCGTCGGCAACGCGCACCTGGACGACGTCGACCGGCACGAACCGCTCGCACAAGATCGCCCTGGCACCGGCTCGCACGGCGCCCGCGGCGAAGTCGTGCCCGTCGAGGACGAGGCCCGGGAGGGAGCAGAAGAGTGTCCCGGGCCCTGACTGGCGGGAGTCGTAGGCGACGGCGTGGACGTCGGTGGCCGCCGGGTCGCCCAGCAGCTCGAGGACCTCGACGTCGTCGAGCAGGCGATCGAGTCGCACGGGGCGGGTCAGGGGTGCTGCGGCTGAGGGCGCGGCAGGCTGGTCGTGGGCGATGGGTACTGCGGCAGCGTAGTGGCGGCCGTCCGGGCGGCCCCTACTCCGTCGAGCTCGGCGCTGGGATGGATCGTGGTCGGCGTCGTGACCGCTGCGGCGGGGGGGGCCGTCCGCGGCTCCGGCGGCGGGATGTCGAGGAGGCGGAGCCCGTAGCCGGCGACGCGGGCGAACACCGGCGCCGAGACGAGGCCGCCGTAGATCGGCGTGGGCTGGTCGAGCACAACGATGGCCGACAACCGCGGCCGCTCGGCGGGGACGAATCCGGCGAAGGTCGCCACGTAGGCGCCCGCCTGGTACCCGCGGGCGCCCTCGCGCGGCTTGCGGGCGGTGCCGGTCTTGCCGGCCACGTCGTAGCCGTTGATGGCAGCGGCGGTGCCGGTGCCGACGCGCACGACCTGCTGGAGCATCGCCGTGAGCTCGTGCGCCGTCAGCGCGGAGATCACCCTCCTCCGCGCGTTCGGAGGCGTCGCGTGGTGGCCGCCGAGACCGTCGACCGTTCCCTTCACGAGCGACGGCGCAACGAACACACCTCCGTTGGCGATGGTGTTGTAGACGTCGAGCATCTGCAGGGCGGTGACGGCCAAGCCGTTACCGATGGGGACGGTGCCGATCGACGTGCCCGACCACAGCTTCGGGTCGAGGAGGATCCCCGCGGACTCGCCAGGGAACGACAAGCCGGTTTTCGTGCCGAGCCCGAACGCGCGCAGGTACCGGTCGATGGCGTTCTTACCGAGCCGCTCGCCGATCATGATCGTCCCGATGTTCGACGAGTTGGAGACGATGTCGGTGACGTTCCACTGCTTCACCGGGTGCGGGTCGTGGTCGCTGAACATTGCGTCCGCGACCTTGAGGTGGTCGGGAACGGCGAAGACGCTCGACGGTGCGATCAGGTGCTGCTCGAGGGCGCCGGCGATCGTCACCACCTTGTTCACCGAGCCCGGCTCGTACACGTTGGTGACCGCCGCGTTGTTGACCGCCGGTCGCGGACCGTCGGGCCCCGCGACGAGATTGGCCATGGCGAGGATCTCGCCCGTGGTCGGGTCGGTGACCACGGCGATGCCACCCTTCGCATGTGACGACACGATCTCCTCGCCGAGAGCGCGCTCGGTCTCGTATTGCAACGACCGGTCGATGGTGAGCACCAGGTCGTCGCCGCGCTGCGCGGCGCGGAACTGGCGCTCCCCCGCCGGGATCTCGTGGCCCTGCGGGTCGCGCTCGGCGACGAGCTCTCCGGGCGAGCCCGAGAGCACGCGGTTGTACGCGAGCTCGACGCCTCCCAGCCCTGTGTTGTCGGTGCCCACCTGGCCGAGCACGGGCCCGGCGAGCGCACCGGCGGGCATGAACCGCTTGGGCTCGTCGAGGAACGAGACGCCGGGCAGGTGCAGCGCGTCCACCCGGCCCGCCGTGGCGTCGTCGACCTTCCGTGCGAGGTAGACGAACGCCGCGCTCCGGCTGAGGCGGTCGCGCAACACGCCCTCGTCCACGTGCAGCACCGGCGCCAGGGCGCGTGCCTCGCCGGCGGGGTCGCGTACCTGCCGGGGATCGGCCCACACGGTCTTCTGCGGCATCGACAGCGCCAGCTCGCGCCCGTTCCGGTCGTAGATCGTGCCGCGCGCCGCGGGGAGCACGATGCTGTGAACGCGCTGCGACCGTCCGACGGCCGCGTACCGGCGCGACGACAACACCTGCACGAACGCCAGCCGCACGACGACGCCTGCGAAGAGCAGGCACAGACCGACCAGCATCGCCACCAGCCGTCGCGCCGGAATGCCGGCCCGGTGCCCCACCGGGCGGGCGCGCACAGGCTGGCGGTGCCGGGCCTGGGCCGGCCGCCGGCCGGGCTGCGTGGTGCGGGGACGGGCCCCCGAGCGGCGGGCGGGACTCCCCGTCCGGCCCGTGGCCCGTGGACTCATCGGGTGGTCGCGGGGTGCCGAGTCCCGCCGGTGGAGGCGGGACGGGAACGGGGCCCCGTCGCCTGCTCGCTTGTCGTCGCAGGCGACGGGGCACTGACCGGACCCTCCGCCGACAGGTAGGTGACGCCCGGCGGCGGCACCATCCCCAGCCGTTCCTGGGCCGCGGCCACGATCCGCTCGGGCGACTCCAGCTGGGCCACCTCGAGCTGCAGGCGCTCGTTGCGCGCCTCATCGGCGGCCGCCCGGGCCGTGAGCCGGTCGAGGCGCAGCTGGCCCTGTCCGAGGGCCACGTGGGCCACGACGAGGCCGAAGACCATGACGCCGACCAACACCACCGCCAGCGTCCCGAGGCGGCGGGCCCGCCGTTGCCGGGCCTGGAGCGACCGGTAGTCCCGGGGGACGACCCGCAGATGGGGCGCCCGTGCGGGCCGGGCCGGTCGCCGGGCAGGAGCCCGCTCGGCAGTCCGTGTCGCGGTCATGCCGCGTCGTCTCCGGGATCGTCGAGCTTCTCGACGGCGCGCAGGCGGGCGCTGTCGGCGCGGGGGTTTCGGGCGAGCTCCTCGGCGGACGCCTTGCGGGCACCGCGGCGGAGCAGACGCACGACCGGGCGCGCCCCGCACGTGCACGGCAGGCCCGGCGGGCACACGCAGCCGCCGGTGGCCGCGTCCTGGAAGCGCCGCTTCACCAGGCGGTCCTCCCCCGAGTGGTAGGCGAGGACGACGCAACGGCCCTGGGGTGCGAGGAGCGTGATCGCTTGGCCGAGGCCGGCGTCGAGCTGCTCCAACTCGCGGTTGACCTCCATGCGGATCGCCTGGAAGGTCCGCTTCGCCGGGTGCCCACCGCGACGGCGGGCCGGCGCCGGGATCGCCGCTTTGATCACGTCGACGAGCTCCCCCGTCGTCGCCAGCGGACGCCGCTCGACGATGCCGTGGGCGACGCGCCGAGCGAAGCGCTCGCCTCCGTTGACCTGGAGGATCCGGGCCAGCTCGGCCTCGGCAGTGCCGTTGACCACATCCGCCGCGGTGGTCGGTTCCGAGCGATCCATACGCATGTCCAGAGGAGCGTCAATGCGGTAGCTGAAGCCCCGCTCGCCCCGGTCGAGCTGGGGGGAGCTGACCCCCAGATCAAAGAGGACGCCGACAACCCCGGCCGGCGTCTCGTGTTCATCGTGTTCATCGCTCATCTCCTGCAGCGTCTGTTGGAGTTGGTCGAACCGGGCGTGGTGCAGGCGAACCCTGTCGCCGAACCCGGCCAGTGCGGCGGCTGCTGCTGTGACGGCTTCGGCGTCTCGGTCGAGACCGACGAGCTCGATCTGCGGATGGGCCTCGAGGAGCGCTCGTGCGTGGCCGCCGCCGCCAACGGTGGCGTCGACCACGACCCCCCGAGGGACGGGCCGGAAGAGCTCGACCACCTCGGCCGCCATGACTGGTTCGTGGCGGAATGGGGTGGTCATGCCCGGACCCGGCTCATCCGCAGCCTCCCGACTGGCTGACGCCGTCGGGATTTCTCCCCGATCGACCTGGATGGAAGCGGGCGGAGTAGGGGCCTTCCATCTGCCGGTCGGGAGGCTGCGCATGCGCCGAGCCCTCTCTAGCCCTCCTCTCGCTCGGTCTGTCCCTCTGCCAGCTCGCGCTCGCCCGCCTGCTTGTGGCTGCTCCATCGGGCGGCGTCCCAGATCTCGATGTGGTCGTACATACCGGCCACCGTCACGTCCCGGCTGAGCCCGGCGAGGTCGCGCAGCCCCTGCGGGATGGCGACCCGGCCCTGGCGGTCCGGGGTCACGTTCTGGGCATTTGCGAAGAAGGCGCGGGCGACGTCGCGGCCCCGCTGGTTGCGCCTGGCCGCGTCGGTGACGTCGGCCGCCATGCCCTCGAAGGCGTCGGGGGCGTAGACGGCCAGGCACCCGTCGACCTGGAACGTCACCACCGCACCCCCCTCCAGCTGGTCGCGGTGGCGCGCCGGGAGGATGACCCTCCCCTTGGTGTCCAGGGAGTGCTGGTGCTCCCCGAGGAACATCCGCGCCGCCTCACTCTCGTGTCTTCCCCTTCGTGTCCGTGGTGCGCCCCCAGCCACCCTCACGCCCCACTTCGCGCCACCATACGCCCTGCTCCTCCACCCCGTCAATGGATTGGAACCGCTTCTCTCCAGGGTCGACAATCACCGTCCATGGGACGGGTGGTGGGGCTGTTCGTGGGGACGATGCCCGGCGACCCGATGACGTCCGTCGCCGAGGTCACCGCCGTCGCAGGGAAGGGGCTCGACGGCGACCGCTACGCCGAGGGGCGGGGCACCTTCTCGTCCACACCGGGCACGGGCCGCCAGGTCACGCTGATCGAGTCCGAAGCCGTGGCGGCGGCCGGCCGCGAGTACGGCGTCGCCGTCGATCCAAGCCAGACCCGGCGCAACGTGGTCACCGCCGATGTGCCCCTCAACCACCTGGTGGGCCGCGAGTTCACCGTCGGCGACGTGCGCCTGCGCGGCGTGCGGCTGGCGGAGCCGTGCGCCCACATGGCCGCACTGGCGGGCGACGCCGAGGTGCGCAAGGCGCTCGTCCACCGCGGCGGCCTGCGCGCCGACATCCTCAGTGACGGCATGATCCGCGTCGGCGACGAGGTCCGCACCGGCTGACCCTCGCGGCGCTCAGGGCAGCGCGGACAGGAAGGCCTGCTCCAGCTCCACGGCCGAGACGTCGAGCCCGACGGCGGCATCTCGCAGCTCGGCCCGCGCGACATCGCGGTCGTCCACGACGAGCCGCGCGAGCAGCGCGTCGGCATCCCACCGCAGCAGCGCCGCACACTGGAACCACGCACCCGCTCGCGTGCGGCGTTGCGCGAGCCCGACGCACTTGCGGTTCCCGACGGCGACCTCACCCGGTCCCAGGCCGGCGAAGCACACGAGCCGGCACCAGCGCGTGTGGCAGAAGCCACCGCGATAGGCGCCGGCTTCGGCGCCCAACGAGCGCAACGCCGCCACCCACGTCTCGCCCAACCAGAGAAACGACCGGCCGACGTCGTCGTCCCACAGCGGATCGCCGGCTGGGACGACGACGTCGATCCAGAGCAGGTCGTCGGGGACCACGAGCACCGCGCCACCGCCAGTGCGGCGGCGCACGAACTCGACCCCGGAGGCCACGTCGGTGTCGCGCTGGGCGCTCCCGATCACGAGGGCGGCGGAGGTGGGCGAGCAGACACGTACCAGCCGGCTCGACAGCGGGAGGTCGGTGACGTGGAGCTCAGCGGGCGTGGCGCGGGCCCGGTGGACGGGCCAGCCGGGCGCGGTCAGGCGGAGAGCGCGGGAGCGGCCTGCAGGTATGGCTCCCAATGGGGATGGACGGTGCCCACGGCCACGATGATCCAGGTGAGCTCCTTGGGCGCGGTGGGCTTGCGCCGCAACGTCATGCCCACCTCGCTGAGGAGATGGTCCTCCTTGCGGGCATTGCACGACCGGCAGGACGCCACCACGTTCTCCCACATGTGCTCGCCCCCCCGGCTGCGCGGGACGATGTGGTCGATGTTCTCGGCGCCGTGGCCGCAGTACTGGCACCGGTGCCCGTCGCGGGCGAAGACGGCCCGCCGGCTCAGCGCAGCGCGCGTCCGGAACGGCACCTTCACGAAGTAGGTGAGACGGATGACCGAGGGCACCGGGAAGGTCTCGCGCTCCGAGCGGAGCTCGTCGTCGGTGGCGTGGACGACCTCGGCCTTCTCCTTGAGCACGAGCACGACCGCGCGCCGGATCGAGACGACACAGAGCGGCTCATAGCTGGCGTTCAGCACCAGTGCCCTCATAGGTGAAAGGACGTTACCTCACGGCCTCTGCGTGCCTCCGACACCATCGGAGGTACGAGACGACGTCGGTGGGCTCGGGCTCGCGTTCGGGGTCGCCGTAGGCCGTCTGCAGACGGAAGCGCAGATAGTCGCGATCGGGCAGGGGCAACGGCGGCCAGCGCCGCCACCAGCCCGGCATCGCCAGCCGGAACAGCTGCGCGATCGCCACCGCCCAGAGCGACGGCCGCGCCAGCACGGCGAGGAACGCCCGTCCCAGCCAGCGGGCACTCACAGCTCGAGCTCGCCGGCGCCGCGCCAGCCGACCGCGGCTGCGCCGAGCAGCGGTGCATCCGCGCCGCGCTCGGCGGCCACGACCCGCGCGCCACGCGAGAAGTCGAGCCGGGCGCGTGCATCGAGCTCGGCCTGGGCTGCGCCCAGGAACGCCTCGCCGAACCCGAGCGCAACCCCGCCGGCCACCACCGCCAGCCTCAGGTCGAGGAGGTTGGCGACGGACGCCACTGCCCTGCCGACCATGGTGCCGGCGCGCGCCCGCTCGTCGGCTCCTGCCTCGGCCGGCGGGCGACCCGTGCGGGCGGTGATCGCCAAGCCGGACGCTTCCGCTTCGAGGCACCCGCGCGCGCCGCACCCGCAGACGCGCCCGCCGGGCTCCACGATGACGTGGCCCACGTGACCGGCGTTTCCCTCCTGGCCGTCGAGCAGGCGACCGTCGAGCACGATCCCACCACCGACTCCTGTCGAGACGACCATGCCGATGAAGTCGCGCTCCCCCACCGCGGCGCCGCGCCACCACTCGCCGAGGGCGAGGGCCTTGGCGTCGTTGTCGACGAACACCGGAACGCCGATCGTGTCGGCCAGGCGGGTGCGGAGCGGGAACGCGCGCCACGCCGGGATGTTCAGCGGCGACACCTCCTCGCCGCCCGCGCTCATGGGACCACCACAGCCGACGCCGCAGACGACTACGTCGCCGTTGCCGGCGACACCGTCGACCACGGCGGCAAGGCCGGCGACGAGCGCGTCGGCGTCGTCGCCCTGTGGGGTCGGCGCCGAGGCGCGGGCAACGAGCTCACCTGCGGCGGTCACCAGCCCGGCCGCGAGCTTGGTTCCGCCGATGTCGATCGCAAGGCAGACGCGGATGGGCCGGACACTACGCTGACGCCATGGCCCGCCAACGCGCCGCGGCGCGCTCGATCGCGACTTTCGCCGATCTGTTCGGCGTGATCGTCGAGAACGTCGAGCGGGTGATCCAGGGCAAGTCCGACGTCATCCACCTCGCCCTGGTCTGCATGGTGGCCGAGGGGCACCTGCTCATCGAGGATGTGCCCGGCGTGGGCAAGACCAGCCTGGCAAAGGCGCTCGCGCTCTCGCTCGACTGCACGTGGCGGCGGATCCAGTTCACCCCCGACCTGCTCCCATCCGACGTCACCGGCGTGAACGTCTTCAACCGCAGCACGACCGCGTTCGAGTTCCGCCCCGGTGGCGTGTTCGCCAACGTCGTCCTCGGCGACGAGATCAACCGGGCATCGCCGAAGACGCAGTCGGCACTCCTCGAGGCGATGGAGGAGCGACAGGTGACCGTCGACGCCCGCACGTACCCGCTCGAGGCACCGTTCATGGTGATCGCGACGCAGAACCCGATCGAGCACGAGGGCACCTACCCGCTGCCCGAGAGCCAGCTCGACCGCTTCCTCATGCGCTTGCGGATGGGCTATCCGGCCCGCGACGCGGAGCTCGAGATCCTCGAGACCCACGGAGGCCACGACACGACCATCGAGGACCTCGAGCCGGTCGCGACGGGCAACGACGTCGTGACCATGGCCGAGATCGCCCAGAGCGTCCACGTGGCGCCGAGCCTTCGCGGCTACGTCGTCGACCTGGCGGCGCGCAGCCGCGCCCATCCGGACCTCGCGCTGGGCCTGTCGCCACGCGCGGCCCTCGGGCTCCAACGCGCCGCGCGCGCGCTGGCGGCCGCCGCCGGCCGCGACTATGTCGTGCCCGACGACATCAAGGCCGTCGCCGAGGCGGTGCTCGAGCACCGCCTGGTGCCGACCCCCGACGCCCAGCTCCAGGGGGCGTCGCCGGGCGACATCCTGCGCGACGTCCTCTCCGGCGTCCCGGTGCCGACGGGCAGGGGCGGCTGAAAATCGCTCCCTCGGTGCTCCCGCGCCGATGCTGACCCGGCGCGGGTGGCTCACGCTCGCCGCGGGCGCCGCGTTGATCGGCGCCGGGCGGCTGTTCGGGCTCTACGAGCTCTACGTGCTCGGCGCCGGGGCCGCCGGCCTCGCCGTGGCCGCGCTCGCGCAGGTCGCGCTGGCCCGGCCGCGGCTCGTCGCCGCCCGCGAGGTGCGGCCGGCGCGGGTGCATGCCGGGTCGGAGGCACGGGTCGAGTTGTTCGTACGCAACCGCGCCGGCCGGCGCTCGCCGGTGTTGGCGCTGCAGGATCCGTTCACGCGCGCCGGGCCGCACCGCGACGATCCCGAAGGCGGGCGCGCCGCGCGCTTCCTCGTCCCGCCGATCGCGCCCGGCGGTGTCAGCCGGGCCGCCTACCGGCTGCCGACGACGCGACGCGGCATCTACACGGTGGGCCCGCTGACCCTGACCGCGGCCGATGCCTTCGGGCTCGCGGGCGTGGCCAAGACGATCGCCACTGGCGAGCGGGTGATCGTCTACCCGCGCGTCGACCATGTCGTGCCGCCGCCGCTCGCCCAGGGCCACGAGCCCTACTCGAGCACGCACCGGCCGAACGCGGTGGCGGCCACCGGCGACGACTTCTATGCGTTGCGCCCCTACCAGGTCGGAGACGACCTGCGGCGCGTGCACTGGCGGGCGACCGCTCGCTACGACGACCTGATGATCCGGCGCGACGAGCTGCCGTGGCAGGGACGGGCCACGGTCGTGCTCGACGTGCGGCGCCGGGTCCATACACCCGAGTCGTTCGAGGTGGCCGTGTCGGCCGTCGCCAGCGTGCTCACCGCCTGCTGGCGGAGGCGATCGCAGGTCCGGCTCGTCGCCACGGACGGCACCGACTCCGGGTTCGCGACCGGTGCCGGCGAGCTCGAGGCGATCATGGAGTTCCTCGCGGGTGTGGCCCCCGACCGCCACGACCGCCTGACCGGCGTGCTCGGCCGGCTCCGGTCCGCGAGCTCCGGCGGGGCCCTTGTCGCGGTCACCGCCGGCGCGCTCGCGCCGGATCTCGCCGCCATGGCCCAGGCGGGCCGCCACTACGGCACGGCTGCGATCGTCCTCGTCGACCTGGCCCCGGCGGTACAGCCTCCCACGGCAGTACAGCCTCCCCCTCCGGTCGCGGGCGTCGTCCATGTCACGCGCGACCGTCCGTTTGCCGACGCGTGGAACCGGGCCATGGCGGCTCGCACCGGGCGCCGGGGCGCGGCGCGAGTGCCCCGATGAGCGAGCCGAAGGCGAGCGAATCCATCGACAGAGCGCCCCGTTCAGCGGGGCGGCCGCCGAAGGCGGCGACCCAATGAACTCGGTCGCTTCCGCGGGTTTGCGCCGCCCCGGCGACGGCGATCGCGCGATCCGTGTCGCCCCCGAGCTCGCGCTGCTCGGCCTCACCGCCGCCGCCGTCGTCGGCATGGGCCGCCTGTTCGCGAACGGGTCGTTCCTCGGACCGGTGCTCCTCGCGGCCGGCCTCTCGCACGCGACGGCCGCCCTCTGCCGTCGTCGCGGGCTCGGCCTGCCGCTCACCACCGTCGTGTCGGCAGCGGTTCTCGCCCTCTTCGTGATCTGGGTGATCGAGCCGGCGCGCGTAACCCACGGCCTTCCCGGCGCCGATGCCTGGCGCGCCGTGGGACACGACCTCCAGCGCGCGTGGCGTCAGTTCGGCGACGTCGTCGCGCCGGTCAAACCGGCGCGGGGCTTCGTGCTCGCCGCCGTCATCGTCACGTGGGCCGACGGCCTGGTCGCCGACTGGGCCGCCTTCAGGTTGGGCGCCACGTTCGAGGCGGCGGTGCCTTCGTTCACACTCTTCCTGTTCGGCGCCATCCTCGGGGCCAACCGCCATCGCCTCCCGTACGCCGCGCTGTACCTCGCTGCGGTGCTCGTCTTCGTGCTCGCCGTTCGCGTGGCACGGGGCGCTGAGTCGACATGGTTCGAGCGCGGGCTTCGCCAGGGGCCGCCCTCCATGGCCCGCGCCGGCACGGTCCTCGCGGTGGCGAGCGTGCTCACCGGCGTCGTCGTGGGACCGCGCCTGCCCGGCGCCGACCGGCCGCCGGTGATCGACTGGCGCCACCACGAGAACCAGAGCGCGCCGCGAGTCACCGTGAGCCCCCTCGTCGACATCCGCGCCCGGCTCGTGAACCAGACCGACATCGAGGTGTTCACCGTCCAGAGCAACCAGCGCGCCTACTGGCGGCTCACCTCACTCGACAACTTCGACGGTCAGGTGTGGGGCTCACACGGCTCGTACCGGAGCGCCGGGAACACTCTGCCGTCCGACGTACGGTCGCGCGCGACGGCGCGCGACGTGACCCAGCAGTATGCCGTCGAAGCCCTGTCGTCGATCTGGCTGCCCGGCGCCTACCGTCCGGCGGGCTACGCCGGCGCACCACACGCGCCCGGCGTGAGCTTCGACCCCGATTCCGCGAGCCTCCTCACCGACGCCCCGACCTCCACCGGCCTCACCTACCGGGTTCGCTCGGAGCTCGCCGCGCTGACTCGGCCCGAGCTCGAGGCCGTTGCCGGCGGTGGTCCCGGCAACCTGCGCCAGCACTACCTCGAGCTCCCGTCCGGGTTCCCCACGCACATCAGCGATCTCGCGGCGCGCATCGTCGCCCGCGCGACCACGCCCTATGCCAAGGCCCTCGCCCTGCAGAACTACCTGCGCACGCGCTATGCGTACAGCCTCGACGTGCCGCCCGGGCACGACGACAACGCCATGGAGCGCTTCCTGTTCGTCAGCCGCCGCGGCTACTGCGAGCAGTTCGCGGGCACGTACGCGGCGATGGCGCGCTCCGTGGGCCTGCCGTCGCGCGTCGCCGTCGGCTTCACCCCGGGTGTGCTCGCGCGCGACGGCAAGTACCACGTGTCGGGCCGGTACGCCCACGCGTGGCCCGAGGTCTACGTCGACGGCTTCGGATGGGTCGCGTTCGAGCCCACTCCCGGCCGCGGCGCGCCGGGCGCCGAGGCCTACACCGGCATCCCCGAGCAGCAGGCCGCGCCGGCGACACGTGACGTCCCCGAGCCCACGCCCGCGACGGTGCCGCAGACGATCCCCGCCGGTGGCAGTGTGCCGACCACCGAGCCCCTGGGCCGCGAGCTGCAGGCCGGTGGGCACCACCACCGGCACCCGTCGTGGCCGGGGCGGCTCGAGGCCGCAGCCGCCGCGGTTGCTTCTGCCGCCCTCCTCTGGGGTGCGGGCGTGCCCCTGGCCAAGCGCCGGCGCCGCGCCCGGCGGCGGGCGGCCGCCACCGACCCGACGCGCCGCACGCTGGTGGCGTGGGAAGAGGCGTCAGAGGCGCTCGCAGCCGCTGGCACGGGCCGCCGGTCGTCGGAGACGCCGTCGGAGTACGCCCGGCGGGCGGCGACGGCCGAAAGGCTCCCGCCCGGCGCGCTCGAACAGCTGGCGGCGGCGGCCTCGGCGGCAACGTGGTCGGCGAGCGGCGTGAGCCAGGACGTCGAGACCCGGGCAGTGGAAGGCGCCCGGCTGGTGGGGCACGCCCTGGCGGCGAGGGCGACGGCGTGGGAGCGCCTGCTGAGGCAGCTCGATCCCCGACCGCTCCTCACCCGCTCGGCTCGGCCGGCCGACGACCGGCCCGTGGCCCGCCGCGCCGCCTGAGGGGTCGCTAGCCCTGGTTCTTGCGGAAGCGGTCGCGCACGCGGCGGCCGGCGTCGGAGAAGTAGGTGCGCAGGCCCCCGGCGCGCATCGACCGGCTCACCGAGTGCCAGCCCGCCTTGCCCATCTTGCGCAGGTTGCGCTCGAAGACCACCGCCGAGCCGAGCATCACGACGAAGCCCGAGACACCGAGGAAGATCGAGGACGCGAACGAAACCAGCATGATGACGAGGCCGGCGACGAAGCCGAGCCCCGCCCACTTCAGGTTGCGGCCGGCGTGGGAGTAAAGGGTGGTTGAGCCGACCTCGCGCGCGAACGCAGGATCGCTCTCGTAGAACTGCCGTTCTATCTCGGACAGGACCTTCTGCTCGTCCTCGGAAAGCGGCACTTCCACCCCCACTGCTCCATCCGCCGTCCCCGCCATATTAGGCGCCGCTACCTGCCTCAACAACGCGTTCGGACCGGCATTCCCCCCTCCCGTGCCGACGACGAGTGCCACGTCGAGCCCCGGCTCCGGTGGCCGTCCCCGGGCGAGCGCCTCCAGGAACGAGCGGTTGGCGGGCGCGTACTGGCCGGCAAACGACCGCCATCGCCGGTCGACCGGCAGCTCCTCGACCCAGGCGGGGGCCGGGCACGCGCGGGCCTCGGCACCGTCGCTGGTCTCGACGTGCAGCGGACCGGTGTAGTCGTCGTCGGTCCACGCCATCCCGCGTTCGCAGAACACCTCGAGGCGTCGCGTGGAGGGTCGCGACAGCACGCCGTGCCAGACGCTCACGAGGCCGGCGGTGGCGCCCGACGCGAACGCCAACGTGGCGACGGCGACGTCCTCGATCCCCTCGTGGCCGGCGAAGTTGGCGGTGCGCCCGGACACGTCGGCCACCTCACCGAGCAGGAACCGCAGCAGGTCGAGGTCGTGGATCGAGTGCTCGATGAGCGCACCCCCGCCGGCGATCGCGGCGTCGGCCCGCCA
>VAXF01000091.1:17558-22474 GCA_005888395.1 Actinomycetota bacterium
CCGCCAGCAGGTCGCGCAGGGCCACGAACACGGGCGCCGTCCGCAGCACGAGCCCCACCTGGTGAGGGACGCCTGCGCCCACCACGGCCTCGGTGAGGGCCTCCGCGTCGGCCAGCGTGGGCGCCAGCGGCTTCTCGCAGAACACGGCGACACCGGCCGAGGCGGCGGCCTCGGCGAGGGCGCGGTGGAGGGCCGTCGGGGTGCAGATCCACACGGCATCGACCGCGGCCAGGACCTCGGCGGAGTCGGTGGTGGCGATGGCGGCACGGTGGGCGCGCGCGAACGCGACGGCCCGGTCGAGGTCGGTGTCACACGTGGCGACCACCGCGGCGTCGACGAGCCCGGCATCGACGATTCCCTTCAGGGCACGCGAGTGCAGCGCGGCGATGAACCCGCAACCGACAATGCCGACGCGCACTGTCATTCTCGTGTCCGGGTCATTCTCGTGTCCGGGTCATCGCTCCTCCGGCCCCCACTGCTGGTCGCCCCGGCGCTTCACCCGTAGCCCGCCGCGGCCGAGCGCAGTCGCCGGCCCGACGGCGCCGGCGCCAAACCGGCGGCGCACTTCGTCGACGGCGCGACTGGCGTCGTCCCACTCGGGCGCAACCTCGTCGGGCAATGCGTCGTCGAGCGTCAGCTGGCGGGCGACGGCGTCGACCAGGCCGCTCGTCCCGACACCGAGCAACCGCACGCCACCGCTGATGTCGACCTCGTCCAGCAGCTCGCCGGCCGAGCGCGCGATCGCGGGCGCGGTGTCGACGGGTGAGGGCAGGGTCCGTGACCGCGTGATCGTGCGGAAGTCGTGGAAGCGCACCTTTACAGTGACCGTGCGACCGGCCAGGCCCGCCTCCCGCAGTCGGGTCGCGACCGCGTCGGCCATTCGCACCGCTTCGACCCGTAGATCCTCCAGCTCGTGCTTGTCGTGCGCGTACGTCTCCTCGTGGCTGATCGACTTGACCCGACGCTGTGGCTCCACGGCGCGGTCGTCGCGCGCCCAGGCGAGCTCGTGCAGGTGGTGGCCCACGGCCTCGCCGAGCGCGCCCACGAGCGTCGCTTCCGGCATGGCCGCCAGATCGCCGACGGTCGAGATGCCGAAGCGGGCCAGACGGCCAAGCGTCGCCGGGCCCACACCCCACAACGCCTCCACCGGCAGCGGGTGGAGGAACGCGAGCTCCTCTCCCGGTGCCACCACCTCGACGCCGGCCCCCGCGACCGGCCCCGTGAACGACGCCGCCGGCTTGGCCGCCTCCGACGCCAACTTGGCCACGAACTTGCTCGTCGCCACGCCGACCGACGACCAGAGGCCGAGCTCGTCGTGCAGGCCGGCGCGGATGGTGCGCGCGATCCCGGGCGCGGGCCCGAAGAGGCGCTGCGCGCCGGCGACGTCGAGGAAGGCCTCGTCGAGCGAGATACCCTCGACGAGCGGCGTGAACGAGTTGAAGACGTCGTGGATGCGCCGGCTGTAGTCGGCGTAGACGTCGTGGCGACCCGGCACGAAGACGGCGTGGGGGCACAGGCGACGGGCGCGCACCGACGGCATCGCCGACCGGATGCCGTAGGCGCGGGCCTCGTAGGAGCAGGACGCGACCACGCCTCGGTTGCCCGCGCCACCGACGATGACCGGCTTGCCCTTCAGCGACGGATCGAGCAGGACCTCGACCGACGCGAAGAACGCGTCCATGTCGACGTGCAGGATCGTCGCCTCCCGCCTCACGACCACGAGTCTCGACCTCGGTGGAGGACGCGATCGCGGATACCCCACCACGTGACGAGCGCGAGGGCCTCGACCACGATGTGGCTCGACATCTTCGACTGGCCACGCACCCGCTCGGTGAAGGCGATCGGGACCTCGACGATCGTGCCACGGGCACGCGCGACGCGGTAAGTCATCTCGATCTGGAAGCCGTAGCCGTCGGCCCGCACGGAGCTCAGATCGATCTTCTCGAGCATGACGGCGCGGTAGGCACGGAAGCCGGCGGTCGCGTCGTGCACGTCGAGCCCGAGCACCGCGGCCGCGTAGCGGTTGCCGTTGCGCGAGAGCGCGCGACGTGATGCCGACCACGCCGGGATCGACCCGCCCGGGACGTAGCGCGAGCCGATTGCGAGGTCGGCGCCCTCTTCGACGGCCCGCAGGAGCGACGGCAGGGCCGCGGGATCGTGGGACAGGTCGGCGTCCATCTCGACGAGGACCTCGTACCCGCGCTCGAGCCCGACCGCGAACCCCGCCCGGTAGGCGTTGCCGAGGCCGGCCTTGCTGGTGCGCCGCATCACCTCGACGCCGCCGAGCTCCCGACCGACGGCCTGCGCGAGATCGGCCGTTCCGTCCGGACTGCCGTCGTCGACGACGAGCACGTCGGTGGCGGGCGCAGCGGCACGAATGCGGCGCAGGACCTCGACGACGTTGACTGCCTCCTGGTACGTCGGCAGCACGACGAGGGTGCGCATGAGTGGAGCGTACGATCCCGAGCCGTGGCCCAGCCCGTCGACGACGCGCCTCCCACGCCGTCGGCGTTGCCGTCCGTCCGCGCGCGGGTCCTTGCCTTCCTGGCCATCGTCGTCGCCGGCGCGTGCGGTGGCCTGATCGGCTACGGCGTCGTCGGCGTCCAGTGCACCGGCAAATGCACCACGGCGAAGGGGTGGGGCCTGCTCACGGGCGCCCTCATCGGCGCCGTCGGCGTCGCCGTCATCGCCGTGCTCGTCCTGCGGGCCATGGGCGAGTGGCGCGTGATCCAGTCACGCGACAACGACGACGACCCAGACGAGCGGCTCAGCTGAAGGACAGGCGGCGGAAGCCTTCCGCGTAGCGGACCCCGGCCTGCCTCCCTGCCTCCTCGGCCCGACGGCGGACGAAGTCGGCGAAGCCCTCACCGGCGCCCGCCAACTGGCTCTCGTGCCGGAAGAGCGCCTCGACCTTGGTGTCGAGGGTGTCTCCGATGTCGACCCACGCGTTCGGGTCGAGCGAGCCCGAGAGGTACACGCTCGCCACCTGGTGCACGCGCCCGGCGCCCGGGAAGTAGTGCGGGTTGGCGGCCGCGGGCGCGACGGCGTCGAGCGTGGCCCACCCGGCCGACCGGTGGTCGTGGTGGTTGAAGTAGCGGTCACCGAAGAACACCGCGGTGGGATCCGGGCAGATCACCACCTCGGGACGCAGCCGGCGCACGAGGCCGACGAGCGCCTCCCGCAACTCGGGCGTGTTGTCGAGCTCGCCGTCGGCGTGGCCCAGGCCGTGATGACCGGCCAGCCCGAGCGCGCCCGCCGCCGCCGCGATCTCCTTGGCCCGGCGCTTGGCGAGGGTGCGCGGGTTCACCGCCGGGTCGAGCGATCCCTTGTCGCCCGACGTGCAGACGGCGAGATGCACCTTCGTGCCCGCCGCGGCCCAACGGGCGAGCGTGCCACCGCACGAGATCTCGGCGTCGTCGGGATGGGCGTAGACGGCGAGCGCGCTGGCAGGAGCGACATCGACGAGATCGGGCACGGGAGAGCGAGCGTACCCAGCGGGGGGTGGCGTACCGTCGGCGGCATGGCGACGGCGCCGGGGGTGGACCTGCAGCGCTTCGCCCGCGCCATCCGGGCGCGAGTGGCCGGCGCCAACATCGTCGGCGCAACGCTCGTGTTCCTCTACTTCGGCTTGTTCCCATCGACGGGCGTGACGGGTGGAGCGCGGGGCATGCACACGACGATCGTCTCGCTCGTGACGTTCGGCGCGTACATGGCCTTCACCGGGCTCATCGCCTTCAACTACGGTCCGCGGACCGGCCGCGCCGCGCTGTCGTGGCTCTTCGAGGGCCGGCTCCCGACGCCCGCCGAGCGTGAGGTCGCGCTCCGCGAGCCGTGGCGCAACTCGGTGTGGCCGTTCAGCGCCTGGGCCGGCGCTGCCGTGGTCTTCGGTCCGATCCTCCAATGGAACCTGCACAACCCGGCGACGCAATCGCTTCGGGTCGCCGTCGTCGTCCTCCTCGGCGGGCTGACCACCTGCAGCCTCACCTTTCTGCTGCTCGAGCGGGTCTTCCGTCCGATCTTCGCCATCGCCCTCGCGGGCGAGCCGCCGGAGCGTCCCCTCACACTCGGCGTGCGACCCCGCCTGCTGCTCTCGTGGGCGTTGGGGTCGGCGGTGCCGCTCATCGCGCTCGGCACCGCGCCGATCGGGCTCGACGCCCACAAGCGCGCCCAGCTCACGGCGCCCCTCGTCTTCCTGTCGTTGCTGGGCCTCTTCGTCGGCGGTGTGGCCGTGTACCTGGCGGCTCGCACCGTCGCCGACCCGCTCGAGGGCGTGCGCGCGGCCCTCGGCCTCGTCGGCGCCGGCCAGCTCGACGTGGTGCTGCCGGTCGACGACGCCGGCGAGGTCGGCCTCGTGCAGGCCGGCTTCAACCACATGGCGACGGGACTTCGCGAGCGCGAGCACCTACGCGACCTCTTCGGGCGACACGTGGGCGTCGAGGTGGCCCGGCAGAGCAACGTGAGGCAACGGCGTTGTTCGTCGACCTGATCGGGTCGACAAGCCTGGCGCAGTCACGCCCGCCCGAGGACGTCGTCGCGGTCCTCAACGCGCTGTTCGCCGCCGTCGTCGGCGCGGTGGGCGCCGAAGGTGGTTGGGTCAACAAATTCGAGGGCGACGGCGCGCTGTGCATCTTCGGCGCACCCGACGTCCAACCCGACCACGCGGCCCGCGCCCTGCGATCGGCGCGTTCGCTGCGCGCCACGCTCGCCCAGCTCGACGACGTCGACGTCGGCATCGGCGTGTCGGCCGGCGTGGTTGTCGCAGGCAACGTGGGCGCCGAGCAGCGCTACGAGTACACCGTGATCGGCGACCCGGTGAACGAGGCCGCCCGCCTCACCGACGAGGCCAAGCGCCAACCTGGTCGCGTGCTCGCCGGCGAGTCGGCCGTGCGCATCGCGGGTGACGAGGCGTCGCACTG
>VAXF01000187.1 GCA_005888395.1 Actinomycetota bacterium
TCGGCAGCTTTCGGTTCCGCAACGGGAGTCTCGTGGATCCGTCGAAGTACGCTGACGACACGGGGGTGTAGCTCAGTCTGGTTTAGAGCTGGAGCCTTTTAAGCTTCGAGTCGCGGGTTCGAATCCCGCCGCCCCCACCACTACGAGTGTCAGTTCGCGGCAACAACCGTCACGGGCACTCGTTGGACCTCGTTGTTGGCGTAGCCGCCGACGTTCCACGACGGCGTGGTGGGCTGCTGGTTGCCCGCGGCGTCCCGCGCCCGGCAGCACAGCTCGTACTCGCCGGGCCCCTCAGGCTCCCACTGATAGCGCCACGAGTGCCACGCCGCCGGTCCGGCGCTCGGCCCGACCTGGGCGTCGTGCCATGTCTGCCCGCCGTCGGTGCTCACCTCGACGCGCGTCACCGGCCCCCAGCCCGACCACGCCCGGCCAACGAACTCGCAACGGCCGAGCGGCAGCGTCCGGCGGCGGGTCATGAAGTCGGGGATCCCGGGCGGCACCATCAGTGAGCGCGGCGCCATCCGCGTCACCGGTCGCCCCGGGTCGGCGTCGTCCCGGCGGAAGCGGTAGCCGCGCTCCTGCTGATACCCGTGGAACGCCTCGCTCACGGCCGTGATGCGCGCCAGCCATTTCACGCTCGTCATGCCGTACCAGCCGGGCACGACGAGCCGCAGAGGGAAGCCGTGCTGCGGCGGCAGCGGGCCGCCGTTCATCTCGTAGGCCAGCACCACGTCGTCCCCCATCGCGTCCTCGACGCGAAGGCTGCGCGCGTAGTCCTGCTCGACGCCGCCCTCGACGCCGCGGTCATGGCCGGTGAAGACGATCTCGACGGCGTCACCACCGAGGCCGGCGTCGTCGAGCAGCGTCCGCAGCGGCACGCCGGTCCATTCGGCCGTGCCCACAGCCTCGAGCAGCCACGGCTGGCTCACCGGCCGCGGCGTCAGCCGAGCCCGACCGTTACCGGCGCACTCCATCGTCACGGTCACGGTGTGAGCCGGATGGGAGCGCAGCTCGTCGAGCGACACCGATAGCGGGCGGTCGACCAGACCGTCGATCGTGAGTCGCCACGCGGACGCGTCGATCACGGGGATGTCGTAGTGGATCAGGAGGTAGTGGAGGCCGGCCGGCGTGATGTCGTGGTGGAGCGCCTCGAGCGGCATCCCGTGGTTCCGCGTGGCGAGCTGGAGCTCCTCGCGGCTGATCTCGTCGGCTTTCGTCCGGCCGGCGCGCTTCGATCGGCGAGATCTGATCCGCATGCGTCGGCCAGCGTACGGCGACGGAATGCGAGAGCAGTGCAGGATCGCGCCGGGCGGCGCAGAAGAACTCAGCATGAAGCACGCGACCGACGATGCCCTCGACCGGCTCGAGCCCCTGCTCCGCCGGCTGCGGGCGATCGACGGCCTGCACGAGCGGACGCGGGGTACCTTCACCAACCGCTCGCGGGCCTTCCTGCACTTCCACGAGGACCCGGCCGGCCTCTTCGCCGACGTGCGCCTCGCCGATGACTTCGATCGCCACGAGGTGACCACCGCTGCGCAGCAGCGACGGCTGGCCACGGCGATCGAGCGCCATCTGGCGCGGTAGAAAGACGCGATGGACGTCGGTGTCTTCTCGCTCATGCAGTGGCCGCTCGACCGCAGCGCGGCGCGCGTCTACGGCGATGAGCTTGCCCAGGTGGTGGAAGCCGAGCGCCTTGGTTTCGACCGGGCGTGGTTCGCCGAGCACCACTTCAGCCGGTATGGGATCGATCCTGCGATCCACCTGACCATGGCGCATGCCGCGGCGCGCACCACGCGCATCCGGCTGGGCACCGCCGTGACGATCCTCCCCTTCATCCACCCGCTGCGCGCGGCAGAGGAACTTGCCGTGCTCGACACGCTCTCCGGGGGCCGTGTCGACTGGGGCGCCGGGCGCGGCTACCAGCGCCACGAGTTCGACGGTTTCGGCGTCGAGATCACCGAGAGCCGCTCACGCTTCCAAGAGGCGCTCGAGATCGTGTTCCGTGCGTGGCAGGACGGACCCTTCGAGCACCGCGGCCGCCACTGGACCTTCGACCCCGTCGACGTGCTCCCCAAGCCGGTGCAGCGGCCGATCCCCACCTACGTTGCCGCCATCAGCCCCGAGTCGGTCGCGTGGGCGGGCGGTCAGGGCCTGCCCATCCTCGTCGACCAGTTCTCGCCGTTCGAGCGGCTGGTCGAGGCGCGCAAGGAGCACGCGGCGGCCTGCTCCGGCTCGGCGCCGCCGGCGGTCGCCCTGCGGCAGGTCTTCGTCGGCCGATCCCGCGACGAGGCTCGCGGGCTCGTGGCGCCCGCGCTGCTCTGGTACTACCGCATGCTCGCCAAGGTGGGTTCACCCGCCCGCCACGGCGAGGAGATGCCAGAGAGCTACGAGGCGTACCGGATCTTCTCGACGCTGTCGGGGGTGGCCGAGGGTTCCGACGAGGGCTTCCTCGACCTGCTGCTCGACCAGGTGGCGGTGGCAGGCGATGCCGGGGAGGTGGCCGAGCGGCTCACCGCGCTGCACGAGGCCGGCTACGGGTCGGTGATGTGCTGGATGAACTTCGGCGGTATCCGCCACGAGGACGCGCTCGCGTCGATGCGGCGCTTCGTCGACGACGTGGCGCCGAAGCTGCCGAGGTGACCTCCTGAAGTTCTTCCGATAGCGTGCTCTTGCAGCTCTCATAGCTCTCGAGAAGGGGGACGCCATGGCAGGGTTCGTGCAGATCATCGAGATGAAGACCAGCCGGTACGACGAGGTCGACAAGCTCACCGACGAGTGGCGGGCGCAGACCCAGGGCCGGCGCGCGACGGGCCGGGCCATGGTCACGAAGGACCGCGACACGCCCAACACCTACGTGGTCGTCGTCGAGTTCCCCTCGCACGAGGCGGCGATGAAGAACAACGACCTTCCCGAGACGGCGCAGTTCGCCGAGCAGATGGCGAAGCTCTGCGACGCGCCGCCGACGTTCCGCAACCTCGACCTGGAGAAGGTGGAGAGCGACTAGAGGCGGCAGAGCCGCTGGCTAGGCTGCCGAGGTGGACCCCGACGCAGCTCGTCGCCGCCTCGACGAAGAGCGCACCCGGCTCGAAGGTGTTCGCGGCGCGTTCGCGGTCGAGCACCTCGACGACGAGGACGAGAGCGAGAGCATCTCGGAGCTCTCGGCGCTCGACCAGCACCAGGCCGACATCGGCACCGAGACGTTCGAGCGCGAGAAGGACTTCTCGATCCTCGAGCGCGTCGAGGCCGAGTTGAACGACGTCGAGCACGCGCTGCGGCGCATCGACGACGGCACCTATGGCACCTGCGAGGCGTGCGGCCGCCCCATCGAGGAGGAGCGCCTCGAGGCGGTGCCGGCGGCCCGCTTGTGCCTCGCCGACCAGGCGGCGGCGGAGCGCGATGTTCGCACCACCGGCTACCGGCCCTGACGGGAGCGCTCGCGTGCGCAAGCTGAGGCTGGCCGCCCTCGTCACGTCCGTCGGCGCCGCCGCGGTCGCAACAGGTGCGGGTGTTGTGCTCGCCGACGAGGGCCGGCGCCACCAGCTCGAGCGCCAGCTGCGGGTGTGGCGCCTGACGACCCGCCGCGCGCTGCACTACGGCACGGTGTGGGTCCGCGGGCGGCGCGCCACCGCCGAGGAGCGGGCCCGGCTCGAGGAGCGCTTCGCCATCCGCACCGCCGAGGACGTGGCCGAGGTCCTGGGTGGGATGAAGGGCGCCATCATGAAGGCGGGCCAGATGGTGTCGTTCATCGCCGAGGGCCTCCCGCCCGAGGCCCAGGCCGCGCTGGCGACGCTTCAGGCCGATGTCCCGCCGATGGCGCCGAGCCTGGCGGAGAAGGTGGTGCGCGACGAGCTCGGCGCCGATCCGGAGAAGCTCTTCCTCGACTGGAGCCCCGAGCCCGTTGCCGCCGCGTCGATCGGACAGGTGCACCGGGCGGTCATGCCCGACGGGCGGATCGTGGCGGTCAAGGTGCAGTACCCCGGCGTCGACCGCGCCATCAAGGGCGACCTCGACAACGCGGAGATGCTCTACGGCCTGTTCGCCTCGTTCGCGCTCAAGAACATGGACGTCAAAGCGCTCGTCGACGAGCTTCGGGCGCGCATGGCCGACGAGCTCGACTACCGCCTCGAAGCGCGTTGCCAGGCCGAGTTCGCCGATCGCTACCGCGGACACCCCTTCATCCACGTCCCCGACGTCGTGCCCGAGCGCAGCAGCCGGCGCGTGATCACCAGCGAGTGGGTCGACGGCCGGAACTGGGCCGCCTTCCTCGCGACTGCGACCGAACCCGAGAAGCAGCGCGCCGGCGAGATCCTCTTCCGTTTCGCCGAGGGGTCGATCTGGCGCCACGGCGTGTTCAACGGCGACCCTCACCCGGGCAACTATCGGTTCCACGACGACCACGACGGCCGCATCAGCTTTCTCGACTTCGGGCTCGTGAAGCGGTGGACGCCCGGCGAGCTCGAGAGCCTCAGCCCGATCCTCGACGCCATGGTCGACGGTGACCCCGAGCGCACCGTGGCGGCGACAGTGG
>VAXF01000092.1 GCA_005888395.1 Actinomycetota bacterium
CGGCGAGCGCCTCGGCCAGTACCCCTAGCGCACCGATCGAGGTGCGCAGCTCGTGGTTGACGTTGGCCACGAAGTCGCGGCGCACCGCGTCGAGCTGGCGCCGTTCCGACGTGTCCTCGACCACGGCCACGGCGCCACCCGACGCGAGCCGCTCGGCCGTCATCTGCACCGACCGGGCCGGCGGGCCGGTGAGCTCGAGCGTCTGCACCTGGCGGCCACTGACACGCGCCGCCGCCAGCAGCTCGGTGAGGGTGCGGGCCACGAGGACGTCCGTCTGGAGGTCACCGAAGAGGGCGACGGCGCGGCGGCTACGAACGACCTCGCGGCCGGTCTGGTCGCACACGACCATACCGACGGGGAGTGCGTCGAGTGCCTCCCGCAGACGGGCGATCTCCTCTTTGGCCGCGTCTGCCAGCGCCAGCGCGCGCGCCACCGCGGGCGCAGCCTCACCCGAACCGACCCGTGATGTAGGCCTCGGTGCGCTCGTCGTCGGGCTTGGTGAAGATCTTCGACGTCGCGCCCACCTCGACCAGCCGGCCCGGCTCATCCGCGCCGGCAATGGTGAAGAACGCTGTCACGTCACTGACGCGCGCGGCCTGCTGCATGTTGTGGGTGACGACCACGATGGTGTACTGGTCCTTGAGGTCGCTCATCAGGTCCTCGATCGTGAGCGTCGAGACAGGGTCGAGCGCCGAGCAGGGCTCGTCCATGAGCAGCACGTCGGGCTCGACGGCGATGGCGCGGGCGATGCACAGGCGCTGCTGCTGCCCACCTGACAGGCTCGCCGCCGCCCGGCCCAGACGGTGCGAGACCTCGTCCCACAGCGCGGCGAGCCGCAACGACCGCTCGACAGCGTCGTCGAGCTCGGCCTTCCGGCGGACGCCGTTGAGGCGCAGGCCGGCGGCCACGTTGTCGCGGATCGACATGGTGGGGAACGGGTTGGGGCGCTGGAAGACCATCCCGATGGTGCGACGCACGTCGGTCGCGCTGAACTCCGGCCCGTAGATGTCCTCGCCGTCGAGGAGCACCTTGCCCTCCATGCGCGCGCCCGGCACCACCTCGTGCATCCGGTTGAGGGTGCGGATGAAGGTCGACTTCCCGCAGCCGGAGGGACCGATCAGCGCGGTGATCTGCTTGGGCTCGATCGTGAGGCCGATGTCGTCGATGGCCTTGAACGACCCGAACCACGCGGTCACGCCTCCGGCTTCGATGCGCTTCGCCATCGCCTCAGTCCACACCAACGCGGCTGCGGGCGGTGACCGCCCGGGCGATCACCGTCAGCAGCAGCACGAAGACGATGAGGGTCAACGCGCCGGCCCAGGCCCGCCGCACGGCCACGTCGAACGCCGACCCCGCCTGGGTGAAGACGTACAGCGGCAGGCCCGACTGAGCACCCTTGAAGGGCGACCGGTTCACGCCGTCGGTACCGAACGCGGTCAGCAGCAGCGGCGCCGTCTCGCCCGCCACACGAGCGACGGCGAGCATCACGCCGGTGGTGATACCCGCCGAGGCCGTCGGGAGGACGACCGAGAGGATCGTCCGCCAGCGCGGTACGCCCAGCGCGTAGCTCGCCTCGCGCAGCTCGTCGGGCACCAGCTTCAGCATCTCCTCCGACGACCGTACGACGACCGGGAGCATGAGCACCGCCAACGCCAGCCCCGCGGCCAGCCCCGAGAAGCCCTTGTGCAGGCCCACCACCCAGAAGGCGAAGATGAACAGTCCGGCGACGATCGACGGGACGCCGGTCATCACGTCGACGAGGAACCGCACCACAGAGCGCAGCGTTCCCCGCCCGTACTCCACGATGTAGATCGCAACCAGCAGCCCGAGGGGCACCGCGAGCAAACCGGCGATCAGGACCTGTTCGGCCGTGCCGATGATGGCGTGGTAGGCGCCGCCGCCCTTGTCGAGCGGCCCCACGCCGCGCATCGAGCGTGTGAGGAAGTGCGGCGACAGGGCGTGATACCCGCGCTGCACCGTGTACACCAGCACGGCGACGAGCGGCGCCAGGGCCACGAGCACGGCCAGCCCGAGGAGCGAGCACAGGATCGTGTTCGTCACCCGCCGTCGTCTCGAGATGCGGCCGACGCCGATCGCCGTCATGGCTTGCCCTCGGCCGCGGCGAGGCCCGTGCGGTACACCACGCCGCGGGCGACCACGTTGACCGCCAGCGTGATGGCGAAGAGCACCAGGCCCGACGCCACCAGCGCGTCGCGGCCCGCGCCGCCCGATAACCCGAACTTGGTCGCGATATTGGCGGCGATGGTGTTGCCGCCGGGCTCGAGGATGTGGAAGTCGACCTTGAACGCGGCAGCGAGCACCATCGCGATGGCGATCGTCTCGCCCAGCGCACGGCCGAGGCCGAGCATCACCGCGCCGACGATCCCACCCCGGCTGTAGGGCAGCACCGCGAGGCGGATGGCCTCCCAACGGGTGGCGCCCAACGCCAGCGCCGCCTCACGGTCGGCGCGCGGCACCTGCCGGAAGATCTCTCGGGAGATGGCGGCGATGATCGGCAGGATCATGATGGCGAGCACGACCGACGCGGCGAAGAGCGACCGCCCGTAGATGCCGGCGCGGCTGTGGAACAGCGGGATGAAGCCGACCGTCCGGTCGAGCCACTGCTCGACCGGCTTGAGCCTGGGCACGAGGTAGTAGATCCCCCACAGGCCGTAGACGACGCTCGGCACGGCGGCCAGGAGGTCGAGCAGGTAGCCCACGACGCGGCCGAGACGGCGGGGTGCCAACTCGGTGAGGAAGAGCGCCGAGCCGACGGCGACCGGGACCGCGAGCACGAGGGCGACGATGCTCGAGAGCACGGTGCCGAACGCGAGCGCGGCGATGCCGAACCGCGCCGGGCTGTTGTCGGGGAACCATGCCTTCTCCGTGAAGAAGCTGGACCCGGCCTTGCGGAATGCCGGCGTCGCGTGCACGAAGAGGAACACGCCGATGGCCACGATGAGCACCACCACGACGAGCCCGGACCCAAGGGTGACGAGCCGGAAGGCGGTGTCGGCTCGTCGGGTGGCCCGCCGGCGTCTGGCGGACCGCGCAAGCGCGGGCGGGTCGACAGCGGTCATGGAACGAGGCCCCGCTGCGGCGTCAGGCGTGGATCGACTCGGCAGCGGTCTTCGCCTGGGAGGCCAGCGACGAGGGGAGCGGCGCGTAGTAGAGCGAAACGGCCGACTGCTGGCCGGCGTCCAGGGCGTACAGGATGAACGACTTCAGGAGCTTGGCCTTCGCGGGGTCGGCGGGCTTCTGGGGCACGATCACGAACGTGTCGGTCGTGATCGGGTAGGCGGCCGGGTTGGTCGGTGTGTAGTTGATCTTGACCTTGAGGTCGGCGGGGATCGTCGCCTCGGCGAGCGCCGCGGCCACCGAGGTCGCGTTGGGCTCGACGAAGCTCCCGGCCGCGTTCTTCACCTTCACGGTCCCGAGGGAGTTGGCCTTGTCGAACGACAGCTCGGCGTACCCGATGGCTCCTTCTGTCTGCTTCACGGCCGCGGTCACGCCGTCGGAGCCCTTCGCTCCCTGGCCGGTCGGCCACGGCACGTCCTTGGCCGCACCGAACGTCCACACCGACCCGGCCGCGGCGGTCAGGTACGACGTGAACGCCGCGGTCGTGCCCGAGCCGTCGGAACGGTGGATCACCTGGATGCCCTCGGAGGGCAGCGTCACGCCGCTGTTGGTGGCCTTGATGGCCGCGGCGTTCCACTTGGTGATCTTCCCGGCGAAGATGCCCGCGATCGTCTCGGGCGTGAGCTGCAGGCTCGTGACGCCACTGACGTTGAACTCGACGGCGATGGCGCCGGCCGCCCACGGGATGTGGAGCACCGGACCGACCTTGGCCTCGGCGGGCGTCTGCTCTAAGGGCTTCATCGTGACGTCGGACCCGGCGAAGTCGATGGTGCCGGCGATGAGCTGCTGGATGCCGGCGCCCGAGCCGACGGCCTGGTAGTTCACGGTGGCACCCGGGCAGGCGGCGCCGTAGTCCTTGATCCACTGCTGCATGAGCGTTGAGACGAACGTGGAGCCCGCGCCCGACACGCTGCCGGTCGCGCAGGAGACCTGGGGCTTGGCGGCGGTCGTCGTCGTGCTCGCCGCCCTGGAGGCCTTCTTGCTGCTCCCGCACGCTCCCCCGACGAGAGCGACGAGGACGATGGCGACGGCCGCGCCGCGGATGCCTCTGATGTGGCTGGTCGTGTTCACGACGCGCAAGGTACGAGGCCGAGGTGGCGCGGCGGCGGCGTCGCGGTGAACGGGGGGTGAACAGCTGGCGAATGTGGGGAGCGCCCGCGGGCGCTAGGAGCGATCCGGCGGCGGGAGGTAGCTGGCCCGCACGAAGCGGCCCTCGTGGGTATCGAGCGCCCACACCGACCCCTTCTGCCACCGCTCGGCGCCGTCGATCGCCACGCCCCGCTCGGCGAGCGTGAGCACGGTGTCCTGCACGACGTCGCCGTGCGAGCACGCCACCACGGTTTCACCGGCCAGCACGCCGAGCAGGCGGATGGCCTCGCCGGACCGTCCCTCCTCCAGCTCCGCCACCCGCTCGAGCGCCACGCCGAGGTGCTCGGCCAGCGGCGTCACCGTCGCCACGCAACGTTCGTAGGGGCTGGTCAGCACGCGCTGCGGCGAGAACGGCGCGAGCAGCGCGACGAGTGCCGCCGCCTGGCGTTCACCGCGCGGGCTCAGCGGCCGGTCGTGGTCGTCGCCGTCCCAGTCGTGGCGGCTGCCCGCGTGGGCATGGCGCACGAGCAACAGCGTTCCGTTCACCGGCTCTCGGCATCTGCGATGGCCCTGGCCGCGGACGACACGAGGTCGCGGTCGTGTGCGTAGGTGAGGACCGCGCGGGCCGACTCGACGTCGAGCCAGCGGGCCACGTCGACCTCGTGGCGAGGCGCAAGCTCTCCCGCCGTTGCGACCATCGTCCAGTACCGCACCACCTTGTCCCTCCCGTTCCGGTCGCGGTAGCGGACGGACGGCAGCTCGAGGCCGAGACGGCAACGAAGGCCCGTCTCCTCCTCGACCTCGCGGCGGGCGCAGTCTTCGTCGCTCTCGCCCGGGTCGACCTTTCCCTTGGGCAGCGACCAGTCGTCGTACGCAGGCCGGTGCACCACCACGATCTCGAGGCCCGAGGCACGCTGCTCCCGGCCCGCCTCCCCGGGCGGGCCCCAATGCCACACCACTCCCCCGGCGGCGCGAACCTCCTCGCCCGCCGCGGCGGTCACGGAATGGCCACGTCGGGCGCATCGGGCCGGCGGGCGCGCTCGATGGCGAGCTCCTGGAAACGCCGCTGGGCGTTGACCCCCGCCGCCTTGGCCCGGATCTCCCACCGCCCCGCCGCGTCGAGCTCCCACGCGAGCTCGTCGTCGGAGAGGTCGACGTCGAGGATCTCCTGGAGCCGCGCCTGCACCTCGGGGTTCTCGATGTGCACCAGGGCTTCGATGCGGCCGTCGAGGTTGCGCTCCATGAGGTCGGCCGAGCCGATGTAGTACTCGACCGGCTCTTCGCCGGGGCGGCCGAAGGCGAAGATCCGCGAGTGCTCCAGGTAGCGCCCGACGATCGAACGCACGCGGATGTTCTCCGAAAGGCCCGGCACGCCCGGCCGCAGCGAGCACCGGGTGCGCACGATCAGGTCGATCTCCGCGCCCGCCAGCGACGCCTCGTAGAGCGAGTCGATCACGCCGGGGTCGACGAGGTGGTTGAGCTTGAGGACGATGCGGCCGCCGGGATGCGCCTCGCGGCGGATCAGCTCGACCATGCGCGTGCGCAGCTGCGTCGGCGCCAACAACAGCCGGCGGTACTTCACCTCGCGGCTGTAGCCGGTGAGGAAGTTGAACAGATGGGTGAGGTCCTCGCCGAGCTCGGGCGCGGCCGACAGCAGCCCGACGTCCTCGTAGAGACGCGCCGTCGCGGGGTTGTAGTTGCCGGTGCCGACGTGGCAGTAGCGGCGGATCCCGTCGAGCTCCTGGCGCACGACCAGGGCCACCTTGCAGTGCGTCTTCAGCCCGACCAGGCCGTAGACGACGTGGACGCCCGCCTCCTCCATCGCCCTCGCCCACGCGATGTTGGCCTCCTCGTCGAAGCGGGCCTTCAGCTCGACGACGGCGACGACCTGCTTGTTGGCCTGGACGGCACGGATCAGCGCTTTCACGATCGCGCTGTCACCGGAGGTGCGGTAGAGCGTCTGCTTTATGGCGAGGACGCTCGGGTCGAGCGCCGCCTGCTTGATGAACGCCTCGACCGACGTGGTGAACGAGTCGTAGGGATGGTGGACGACGACATCGGCGTCACGGAGCACCGCAAAGACATCGACGTCGGCCTCGCCCGCGGCCGACAGCCGGGGCTGGGTCATGGGGAGCCATGGATCGGACTTCAGGTCGGGCCGGTCGAGCTCGTACACAGACCACAAGCCGCCGAGGTCGAGCGGCCCGTCGATCGTGTACACGTCGTCCTCGCCGACCTCGAGCTCGCGCACGAGGAGCTCGCGCACCTCGGTGGACATGTCGGGTGGAATCTCGAGCCGCACGGCGCGCCCGCGCCGGCGCGCGCGGAGCTCGAGCTCCACCGCCGCGAGCAGGTCGTCGGCCTCCTCGTCGCGCAGCGCGGTGTCGGCGTCGCGAGTGACCCGGAACGGGAAGTGGCTCTCGATCTCCATACCGGGGAACAGCACGTCGAGATGCGCGGCGATCACCTGCTCGAGGGCGACGAAGCGCTCGCCGTCGGGCATGACGACGAAGCGTGGGAGAAGGCCGGGGACCTTCACGCGCGCGAACCGGCGGTCGCCGCCGGCCGGGTCGCGCACCATCACAGCGAGGTTCAACGAGAGGTCGGCGATGTGCGGGAACGGGTGCCCCGGGTCGACACCGAGCGGCGTGAGCACCGGGAAGATGCGCTCGTGGAACACGCGCACCATGTGCTCGCGGTCGTCGTCGTCGAGCGATTCCCAGTCGGACATCCGGATCCCGACGTCGGCGAGGGCGGGCACGATCCCGTCGAGGAAGATCCGCGACTGGCGCTGGGCGAGCTCGTCGACGCACGACCTGATGGCGGTCAGCTGCTCGCCCGGGGTGAGGCCGTCAGGCGAGCTCACGCCGAGGCCGGCCGCGACCTGGTCCTTCAGGCCGGCGACGCGCACCCGGAAGAACTCGTCGAGATTCTGGCTGGCGATGGCGAGGAACTTGGCCCGCTCGAGCAACGGCACCCGGTCGTCGGCCGCGAGGGCGAAGACGCGCGCGTCGAAGTCGAGCCACGAGAGCTCGCGGTTGAGGAAGCGCGACTCGCCGCCGGCGACTGTCGCGAACGCCGTACTCATCGGGCCACCGCCTTCGGCGGCCGCCCCGCTGAGCGGGGCGCTCTGCTCATTGGTTCGCTCGCCTGCGGCTCGCTCACGGTGCGGCCTTCTCGGCGATGAGCGAGGCGCCGATGGCGCCGGAGAGATCGCCGAGCGCAGCCGGCGCGACGCGCAGGCCGGCCTCGCCGTAGAGCTGACTTCTCGTGGCCTGCTCGATTCGGCTCACGAACTTCGCGCCCAGGCGGTCGGCGAGGCCGCCGCCAACGATCACGACGCCCAGGTCGAGCAGCGTGACCGCCGTCGCGATCGCAACGCCGAGCGCCTTGACGGCCTCGTCGATGAGCTCGATCGCCACCGCATCGCCTCCGGCGAGCGCCCGGGCGAACACGCTCGAGGTCATCCGCTTGGCGGGCGCCAGGTCGACGAGCATCGTGTCGCGGCCCTTGGCCTCGAGCGCCCGGGCCCGCCGCTCCATTCCCGCCCGGCCGGCGTACGCCTCGAGGTGGCCGCGGCCGCCGCAACCGCACAGACGGCCGTCCGGCCGGACGACGACGTGACCGATCTCACCGGCGAGACCCGTAGGGCCACGCCGCAGCTCGCCGTCGAGGATCACACTGCCGCCCACACCGGTGCCCACGAACACGGCGAGCACGTCGGGCTCGCCTTTGGCCGCACCCAGGCGGTGCTCGGCGAGCGCGGCGACGTTGACGTCGTTGTCGACCGCCACCGGCACGCCGTCGAGAAGATCCGAGAGTGCCGCACCGAGGGCGAACGGGTCGACCCATCCCGGCAGGTTCGGCGCCCGGGCCACGACACCGGTGCCCGGCACGATCAGACCCGGCGCACCCACGCCCACCGCGTCGGCCGCCTTCGGCCCGCCGAGGTCCTTGACGAGGGAGACGATCGCGTCGACGACCGCAAGCGGGCCGCCCTGGGTCGGCGTCTTCTGCTTCGCGTCGGCCTTGACCTCCCCACCGTCGGCCAGCACCCCGAGGAGCTTGGTTCCCCCGAGGTCGATCCCGATCACCGCCATGCTCAGGCATCTTCCCACCGTTCAGCGAATTCGCGGCAACCAGCGGCGAAGCTTGCGTCGCGACACCCGTTCCCAGACGGCCGGCCAACCCGAACGCGACGCGTCCGCGTCGCGACGTTGCATGTCGACCAGCTCACCGGCCACAAGAGCGTCGCGCTCGCTCACCTCGACGAGCGAGCGCAGCCATGCCTCGGCCACCACGGCATCGTGCAGATCGCCCAGCACCGACTGGAGGCCGCTCAGCGCGTCCGCGAACCGCGCCGCGCGCGGACCGGCAACCGGCGCGACCGCCTCGGCGGCGTAACGGCACCGCTTGGCGCGGATGCGAACGAGATGGAGCGCGTCGTCGGACCCTGCGTCGAGGGCGTGTCGGACTTCGTCGACCAGCTCGCGCCACGGCTCCACCACGAGCCGGGGAAGGGCGCGATCGGCCCGCTTGCCTGCGGGGCCGGTGAGCGGCAGCTGCGACGACGCACTCACGAGCGTCGAGCGCAGCGCCGCATGGCGATCGCTGTCGAGCACCTCCAGCAGTGCGGCACGGCGGACGTCGCGCTCGTGCTCGAGCCGGCCGATGATCGAGGCCGCGGTCCCACGGTCGTCCGGCGCCAGCCGCTCCGCGCCGCGACGGAGGCGGTCCAGCAGGACGTCGTCGTCGCGCACCGCCCCGAGGGCGTCCGCCAGCCAGCGGAGCTCGCGTCGTACCGGCCGGCGCCACCCGGCGCGCACGAGAGGTGCGAACGTCCGCAGGTCCGAGCGCAGCCGTCGGGTCGCCACCCGCGCCTGGTGCACCGCCTCGTCGTCGTGCCCCGACCGCACCTGGGGCTCGGCCGCGGTCAGACGGTCGACCGACCGCGCCACCGCGGCGCGCACGACATCGCCCGCCGTCTTCCCGTCGTCCGTCGCCACGAGTGATCCCCCGTTAGCGCGGGGCCCAGGCCTCGGACTCGGACAGCAGCTTGCGCACCGAGCGCGGCAGGGTGCCGGCGGCGAGGTCGGCGAGGGTGACGTGCTCGAGCACCGACCGCAGGCTCGCCCGCAGCGCCACCCAGAGCTCCTGCAGGTGGACGGCGGCACCCGCGTAGGTGGTCGCCTCCGGCCGCAGACCCCGCACCTCGGCGAGCGGGCCGTCGGTCGCCCGCATCACGTCAGCGGCCGTGATCTCGCGCGCCGGGCGGGCCAGGCGGTACCCGCCCTCGTTGCCACGGACGCTCGCCACCAGCCCCGCCCGCCGGAGCTCGACGAGGATGTTCTCGAGGAAGCTCGCCGGCATGTTCTGGCCCGCCGCGAGAGCCTCGGCCTTCACCGGTCCACCACCGGGCGTCGCCGCCAGCGTGACCAGGGCCCGCAGCGCGTAGTCGGCCTTCGCCGATATGTACACGGAGTCATTGTGCCCGCCGCGAAGCAACCTCCGGTTGCGATGCGAAATTCAGGCGGCGCGGTCGACCAGGCCCCTCCGGTGGCGCATGGCGGAGTCGGCGCGGCTGAACACGCCGTCGACGACGATCCCGATGACGAGGATCACGATCATCAGCGCCACCACCGCGGGCGCGTCGGTGTTTTCCCGGGCGAACTGGAGCCGGGTGCCGATCGACGGCCGGTGCGCGACGATCACCAGCAGCTCACCTGCCATCAGGCTGCGCCATGCGAACGCCCAGCCCTGCTTCAGGCCGGAGACGAACGCCGGGAGCGACGCGGGCAGGACGACGTGGCGGTAGAGAGCCAGACCCTTGGCGCCCATCACACGGCCCGAACGCACCAGCACCGGCGGCACATGGTCGACCCCGGCCAGGAGGCCGTTGGCGACCGACGGCGCCGCGCCCAGCACGACGACGAACAGGATGGCGCTCTCGCGGAGCTGGAACAGCAGGATCGCCAGGGGGAACCAGGCGATCGACGGCATCGTCTGCAGCCCCGTGATCAGCGAGCCGATGGCGACGCGAAGCGGCTTGACGGTGGCAACTGCGACGCCGATGGCCGACCCGATGACGACGGCCAGCGAGTAGCCCACCAACGCCCGCCGCATCGTGATGGAGATGGCTCGCCAGAACGTGCCGGTGGCGGCCTGGTGACCGAGCTCGCGGAAGACGGTGCCCGGACCCGGCAACAGGTAGCTCGGCCGCCAGTGGCTGGCGACCACGAGCTGCCACACGGCGAGCGCGACGGCGGCGGCCGCGAGCTTCGGCCACGTCAACGACCAGATGTGGCGCCAGCGCCCCAGCTCCGCCTGCGCGACGAGCTCGAGCGCGTCGAGGCCCGCGAGGTCGGCCTCGAACAGCGTGGTGTCAGATCCCATGCCGGCGCACCTCCTCTCGCAGCCGGTCGGTGATGAGGGCCGCCGGACCGGCCACCTCGGCCGACTCGATTCGCCGGGGCCGCGGGATGTCGATGATGAACGACGCCGCCACCCGGCCCGGACGGCTCGTGAGCAGCACCACTCGATCGGCGAGACGCACCGACTCGCGCACGTTGTGGGTGACGAACAACACCGTGAGCCCGCTGTTCTGCCAGATCTCCTCGAGCTCGTCGTGGAGCAGATCGCGGGTCATGGCGTCGAGGGCGCCGAAGGGCTCGTCCATCAGCAGCACGTCGGCTTCCTGGGCCAGCGCACGCGCGAGAGCGACGCGCTGGCGCATGCCCCCCGACAGCTCGTGCGGCCGGCGGGCGCCCAGCCCGCCGAGGTGAACGCGCTCGAGCAGCTCCTCGGCCCGCTGCCGCCGCTCCGCCTTTCCCACGCCGCGGAGTTGCAGCGGCAGCTCGATGTTGCCGGCCGCCGTCAACCACGGGAACAGCGCCGACTCCTGGAAGAGAAGGGCGACACGCCTGTCGCCCACCTCGACGGAGCCCGCCGTCGGCCGGTCGAGGCCGGCGACCAGGCTCAGCAGGGTGCTCTTCCCGCAGCCCGACGAGCCGACGAGACACACGAACTCGCCTACCGCGACGTCGACCCACAGCCGGTCGAGCGCGAGCACCGCCGAGGGGCCGCGGCCGAACACCTTGGAGACGCCGTCGACCGCGACCGCGGTCGACGACAGCTGCACCGGGTGATCTTCGAGCAGTGTCATCGTGCCACCACCTCCTTCTCGCCTGCCTTGTTGAGGACCTTGTCGAGGAGCGTGAGGTCGAACATGCCGACCAGGTTGGGTTTGGCCAGGAGGCCGACCTGCACGGCGTGGTCGGCCGCCGCGTGCAGCGACGTCGCCACCGGGTCGTCGGTGAAGGTCAGGTGTGACCACGCGTCGGCGACAACCGCGGGTTTCAGGGTCTTGCCGGTGAGCCGCCCGATGGCGGCGTTGACGACTCGCTGGGAATCGGCGGGGTGCTGCTGCACGTAGTCGTTGGCCTCGACCTGGCCCTGCAGCAGGCGCTCGACCGCGTCGGGGTGCCCCCGGAGAAAGTCGGTCCGTACGAGGAGCACCGTGGTCACGAAGCGACCGCCCGGCCACAGGCTCGCCTCGTCGACCAGCACCCCGCCACCCCCTTCGTCGACCAGGCGGCTCGCCCAGGGCTCCGGCACCCACGCGCCCGCGATGGCACCCGTCTTGAACGTCTCGAGCGTCTGCGAGTTCTCCTGCGGCACGATCGACACGTCGCCGCCGCCCTCGGTGTCGGTCTTGAAGCCCTGCTTCGAGAGCCAGTAACGAAGGGCGACGTCCTGCGTGCCGCCGAGCTGGGGCGACGCAAGCTTCTGACCCTTCAGCTCGGACGGGTCGGTGATCGACGGCTTGACCACCAGCGCGGCGCCGCCCGACGTGGCGCCGGCGACGATGCGAACGGCCCCGTGCGACTTCACGAAGGCGTTGATCGCCGGGTTGGGGCCGACGTAGGTGGCGTCGAGGGAGCCCGTCAGCAGCGCCTCGATCGCCGCGGGCCCGGCGTTGAAGGTCGAGGTGCCGAGGTGGTCGGTACCGAGGGCCCTGGCGAAGATGCCCCTCTCGATGCCGACGATGGCGGTGGCGTGGGTGACGTTGGGGAAGTAGCCGAGATGGACGGTGACCAGGGCGCCGGACTTCGAGCTGCCGCCGCACGCGGCGGCGACGAGGGCGATCACAACAGCGATCACGAGGAGCAGGACGGCCGGGAACCGGCGGGACACGGGGGAGCCTCCTAGGCGTGAGCGGAAACGGACGAACGCGTCAGGCCGACGGCCGACAGCGCTCGTCGAACGTCTCGCGCGAGAGCTCCCCCCACGTGTCGTTCACACCCGGGACTTTATTCACGACAAATATGATCCAGCAAATCGAGTTTGTGAGGTTGCCCCCGGTCGCCGCGCCATCCCGTTCTGGGTCGATATCTGCACGCCGGGACGTGCAGATATCGACCCAGAACCGAAGGACGGGGCGTCAGGCGGAGCGGGCGCCCCGCTGGCGCTGGGCGCGCTTCTGCTCGATGAAGTCGACGAGGACGTAGCTGCCGAGCGTGTCGGGCGTGGTGAAGAAGGCACGGCCGCGGTTGAGCTGGGTCAGGCGCTCGACAAAGTTCCGCAGGTAGCTGTTGGCGTCGAGCATGAACGTGTTGATGCGGATCCCCTCCCGCGTGCAGCGGGCGACCTCCTTCAGCGTGGCGTCGACCGTCTCCTTGACCGGCGGGTAGTTGAAGAACACGTCACCACCTGGGAGCAGGTGGGCGGTGGGCTCGCCGTCGGTGACCATGATGATCTGCTTCGTGCCCGTCTGGCGGGCGAGCATGCGCCGCGACAACAGGAACGCGTGCTGCATGGTGGTGCCGTACACGAAGTCCCATGACACCTCGGGCAACTGCTCCGGCTTGAGCTCGCGCGCCACCTCGCTGAAGCCGACTATGCCCAGGTAGTCGCGTGGGAACTGCGTCGATATCAGCGAGTGCAGCGCCATTGCGACCTTCTTGGCGGCGAGGAAGTTGTCGCGCATGGGCATCGACAGCGAGAGGTCGAGCATCAGCACCGTGCTCGACCGCACCAGTGTCTCCGTACGCTCCACCTCGAAGTCGTCCGGCCGGAGCCGTACCGGCACGCCGCCTCCGGTGCGCTGGATCGCGTTGCGCACCGTGCGCTCGATGTGAAGGTTGAACGGGTCGCCGAACTCGTAGGGCTTGGTCTCGTAGGCGCGTTCGTGACCGACTCCAGTGCGCTCGACGTCGTGACGGCCGACGCGGTCCTGGGTGAGGCGGGCGAAGAGGTCGGCGAGCGCGTTCTGGCCGATGCGGCGCATGCCGCGGGGCGTGAGCTCGAAGCGGCCCTCGCGCTGTTCGATGAGCCCGGCCTCCTCGAGCATCCGCGCCAGCTCTGCCAACCGCTCGAGCGAGCGGGCGCCGTCGTCGCCGAGGAGCTCGCGGGCCGCGTCGAGGTCGACCTCGGCCAGCGCGCCGGGATTGGTCGCCGACCGCAGCAGGTTCTCGAGCTGGTCCATGTCGCCCAGGCGGTCCATCAGCTGGGCGGCCTCCGCGAACCCGAGCGGGTCCTGCCCGCTGAACTGGTAGCGCCGGTTCCACCCGGCATCGGGGAATGCCTGCCGCAGGTGGTCGGCGAGCTGGTCGACCTGCCAGCGCAGGTCCATGTCCTCGAGCAGCTCGCGGGCCAGGCCCTCGAGCTGCGCCCGTTGCTCGGGCGTCATCGAGTTGAGCATCGCCTGCATGGCGGCCATCTGCTCGGCCATCTGCTCGAGCAGCTCGTCGAGCGTCGTCGGGTTCCCTGGGAAGAAGTCGCCGAACTGCTCCATGAACCGCTGGAACGACTCGGTGGTGTCTTCGCCGCGCTCCCGCTGCTCGAGCAGCTGGTTGAGGGCGGCGAACATGTCCTTCATCCGCGCCATCTGCTCGGGGCTGACGTCGCTCATCGACCCGGCCATCTCGTTGAAGTAACTCTGCATCAGCTGCTGGCGGAGCTTGTCCATGAGCTCGTCGAACTTCTCGCGGGCCTCCGACGAGGTGAAGTCGTACTCGTTCAGCTCGCGCACCTGGCCGGCGAGATCGGGCGGAAGCAAGTCGAGCTTCGTCCTGCGCTCGGTCGCGACCTGCTCGGTTATCTCCTGCCGGCGGGCGTCACCCGACTCACGGGCCTCACGCTCGAGCTCGTCGATGCCGGCGCGTTCCATGTCGATGACGTCGCGCAACTCCTGGGCGATGTCGTCGTAGACGCCGCCGAGGTCGTAGCGCTCGAGCTCGTCCTTGCGCCGGCGCCGCAGCCGCTCGAGCAGCTCGCGCATGCCGGCCAGCCGCTCACCGTTGTGGTCACGGAAGCCGGACTGCATGAGCCGCCGCAGGGCGGCGTTGAGATCGCCGTGGTAGAGCAGGTCGTCGGTGATCTCGGACAGCACGTCGTCGGCGTCGAGCTCGAAGCCGGCCTGGGTGCCGTCCCAGCGGGAATAGCTGAAGCGGGTGCGTCCCCGGGGCACGTCAGCCCCGGCCGCGGTACTCGGCCTTGCCGCCGGCGGCCTCCTTGTTCAGGCGCTTCGACAGATGGAGGCCTTCGAGCACGAACTCGAGGGCGCTGGCCACGGCCGCGGGCGTCTCGCTCGCCGAGAGCTGGTCGACGGGCTCGCGCAGCGCCGGAAGCCGGGTGAGCACGTCGATGTAGTCGGCCGAGGCCACGTCGTCGCCGGTGTGGACGACCGTGCCCTCGTCGAACGCGAGCAGCAGGTCGCGGAACTGCTCCATCGAGCACCGCTCGCGGAACACGGTGAGCACCGCGGCCTGGATGAGCCGCTCGACCACCTTCTCGTCGCGACCGTCGTCGAGGGTCTCGATCTCCACCTTGCCGCTCGTGGACGAGGCCAGCGCTTCGAGGTCGCTCACGCGAGGGACGACGTCGCGCTCGTCGAGGCGGAGCGCCCGCCGCGTGGCGTTGGCCACGAGCGTCTCGTAGTTGGCGATCGAGAGGCGCACCGAGACGCCTGACCGCTGGTTCACGTGCGGGCTCTGCCGGGCGAGCTGGCTCAGCGTGGCCACGACGTCGGCCATGTAGTCGGGCACCTGCACGCGCAGGCCGTTGGCGTCGAGTGGCCGTGCCTCCTGGTGGACGATCGCCAGCTCGGTGTCGGTCTCGAGCGGGTAGTGGGTGCGGATCTGGGCGCCGAAGCGGTCTTTGAGCGGGGTGATGATGCGCCCGCGGTTCGTGTAGTCCTCCGGGTTCGCCGACGCCACGAGCATGATGTCGAGCGGCAACCGGATCTTGTAGCCACGCACCTGCACGTCGCGCTCCTCGAGCACGTTGAGCAGGCCCACCTGGATGCGCTCTGCCAGGTCGGGAAGCTCGTTGATGGCGAAGATGCCCCGGTTCGTACGGGGAACGAGCCCATAGTGGAGCGTCAGCTCGTCGGAGAGGTACCGGCCCTCCGCCACCTTGATCGGGTCGACCTCACCGATGAGGTCGGCGATCGACGTGTCGGGAGTGGCCAGCTTCTCGCCGAAGCGGTGCTCGCGGTGCACCCACTCGATCTGCGTCTCGTCGCCGTGCT
>VAXF01000188.1:0-3674 GCA_005888395.1 Actinomycetota bacterium
GATCCGGAACCGGTACGTCTCGTGTTCGAGCGTGGTGCGCTCGAGCCTGCCGATCTCCTTCATGCCTTCGTTGGGGTCGAGGGTCCGGTAGTCCAGGCGTTCGCTCACGCCGGGCACATAGGGATTGATCTTCTCGACGAACGGCACGAGCGGCTGTTCGGGATGGCCCCATTCGGCGGGCCCGTCCATCGTCATCACGCCCTGTCCTGCGTAGGGGCCCTGCAGGGGGAAGACCTGGTGTCCGGTGCCGCCGACGCCGTAGAAATCGTCGAAGGCGAACGGAACCGTGTAGCGGTTGCCCGATTCGGTCACCACCGACGCCGAACCCCACCAGTAGTCGAGGCCGTCACCGTGCTGGTTCTCGTCGCGCGGGAAGCTCAGGGCGCCGTACTGGACGTCGGCGCGGGCCAACCCGCCCCAGAGCACGAGCGCCGCCAACGCTGCCGCGATCACGACCCTGGTTCTCGACCGCACCCGGCTCCGCTCCCCAGTCAACGCCGGCGTTCATGCCCGTCCGCGCCGGACGCTAGCCGACCGGATCCAAGGGCCGCTCGAGCGGTCCCGGCACAGATGTCTACATCGGGTTCTCGCGCAGGAACTCGTAGATCGACTTGAACTTCTTGTTGACCTCGGCGGGGAGCTCGTGGATCTGGCCGAGGGCCATGGCGCCCCACACGATCTGGGCGCTGCGCTCGACGAGGGCGGTGATGTGCAGCGCCTTGGCCGGGTTGGGGCCGACCGCCACCATGCCGTGGTTGGCGAGCAGGGCCGCCCCCCTGCCCTCGAGCGCCGCCACCGCGTTCTCGCCCACGCCGCCGCTGCCGCTCTCGGCGTAGTCGGTCACCCGCACCTCGCCGCCGACATAGATGCTGAACTCGTCGATGCACGGCGGGATCGCCTGGTGGGCGATCGCGAACATCGTGGCGTACACGGGGTGGGAGTGGATCACCGAGCCGACGTCATCGAACGCCTTGTAGCACGCGAGGTGCAGGAGCTTCTCCGACGACGGCGACCGGTGGCCCTCGAGCACCTCGCCGCCGGGGTCGATGATCATGAGGTCGTCGAGGGTCATGGCCTCGTAGTCGACCGACGACGGCGTGATGCACACGTTGCCGTCGTCCATGCGCGCGGAGATGTTGCCCGCCGTGCCCTCGACGAGGCCCTTGCGGAGCATGTCCTTGGCCGCGGCCAGCACCGCGTTCTGCGCGTCGGGCACGGTTCTCATCGGGGCAGAGCTGTCATCGGGAAAGCACCTCCGGGTTGACGATGTGTTGCGGGCGTTCGCCGGCCAGCAGCCGTTCGAGGTCGTCGGCCACCATCTGGGCCTGGCGGGCCTCGACGTCATAGGTCGCGCCGCCGATGTGGGGCGTGAGCACCACGTTGTCCATGGCGACGAGCGGGTGGTCGGCAGGCAGGTGCTCGCCGACGAAGTGGTCGAGGCCGGCAACGGCGATCTTGCCCGAGCGCAGGGCGTCGACGAGCGCGTCGGTGTCGTGCAGCTGGGCGCGGGCGGTGTTGAGGTAGACGACGCCGTCCTTCATGCGGGCGAACTGCGCGGCACCGATCATCCCCGTGGTCTCGGGCGTGACGGGGGCGTGCATCGACACGACGTCGGCCTCGGCCAGCAGGTCGTCGAGCGAATGGGTCGCCTCGGGGTTGTAGGGGTCGTACGAGATCACGCGTAGGCCGAGCCCCTCGAACCGCCAGCGCGCCGCGCGCCCGACGGCGCCGAGGCCGACGAGCCCGGCGGTCTGGCCAGCCAGCTCCCACGCGCGGAACCGCTGGTAGGGGATGGTGCCGTCGGCGAAGATGCGCTCGGCGCGCACGTCGTGGTCGGCGGCGAGCACGTGCCGGGTGGTGGCGAAGAGCAGGGCGACGGCGAGCTCGGCGACGGCGTCGGCGTTGCGCCCCGGCGTGTTCAGAACGGGGATGCCCGCGGCGGTCGCGCCCGGGATGTCGACGTTGTTGGGATCGCCGCGCGTCGAGGCCACGGCGCGCAGCGGGATGTCGAACACGACGCCCTTCACCTGGTCGCTTTCGACGATCAGCACGTCGGCGCCCTCGGCCTTGAGCCGGTCGGCGAGCTGCTCGGCGTTGTACATGCGCAGCGGTGTCTGCTCGATCCACGGGTCGTAGACGACGTCGGCGAGCCGGCGCAGCTTCTCGAGGCCGGGGCCGCGGAGCGGTGCGGTGACGAGGGCGCGCGGGCGGGCGGTGTCGGCCACGAGCCGACATACTTCCGCACCATGTCGCCGGTGTCAGGTTCGGACGTGACGGTCGGCATCGACATCGGCACGACATCGGTCAAAGCGGTCGCGGCCGACGGCGACGGCAACGTCGTGGCGCGGGCGCGCGTGCCGCACCGGCTCCTGATCCCGTCGCCCGACAAGATGGAGCACGACGCCGGGCAGGCCTGGCGCCGGGGGCCGCGGCGGGCGCTGGCCGCGCTCGGCGACGTCGGCGCGCAGGCGGTCTGCGTGGCGTCGATGATCCCATCGATGTGCGCGGTCAACCGGCGGGGCGTCCCGATCTCGCCGGGCCTGCTCTACGGCGACGAGCGCGGCCGCACCGGCAGCAGCGCGAACCCGGGTGGAAGCGGCGAGACCGTCGCCTTCCTGCAGTGGTGCGCGCGCGAGTATCCACAGGCCGGCGGCTACTGGCCGGCGCCGGCGGTCGCCAACTGCGCGCTGGCCGGCGAGGGCGTCGTCGACTCGATGACGGCGATGGCCGCCTTCCCGCTCTACACGGGCACCGAGTGGGATGCGGCCACGCTGGCCGAGGCGGGCGTGAAGCCGTCGCAGATGCCGCGGGTCGAGATCAACGGCGTGGCCATCGGCAAGGTGGGCGACGCCGTGCTCGGGTCGAGCACGGTCGATGCCATCGGCGAGCAGCTGGTGGCGGGGGCCGACGACGACGGCGACGTGCTCGTCATCTGCGGCACCACGCTGATCATGTGGGCCGTGATCCCCGAGTGGCGCGAGGTGCCCGGCCTCTGGACCGTGCCCCATACCGCCCCGGGCAAGATCCTCGTCGGCGGCGCCAGCAACGCGGGTGGCCTCTTCCTCAACTGGGCGTCGAAGTTGCTCGGACGCGGCGACCGGCCGGCCGACCCGCGCGCGGTGCCGGTGTGGGTGCCCTACGTCCGCGGCGAGCGCACGCCGTTCCACGACCCGACACGGCGCGCGTCGCTCGCAGACCTCGACCTCACGCACAACGGCGGCGCCGCGCGCCGGGCGGCGTTCGAGTCCGCCGGCTTCGTCGTGCGCCACCATCTCGAGCTCGCCGGGGTCGAGCCGCGGCGCATTGTCGCCACCGGCGGTGGTGTGCGCGTGGAGGAGTGGGTGCAGTCGCTTGCGGACTGCACCGGCCTGCCGGTCGACGTCGTCGCCGTCCCCGAGGGCGGCGCGCTCGGCGCCGCGTTCCAGGCCCGTCTCGCGGTGGGACTCGAGAGCCAGATGTCGGACGGCTCCCGCTGGGCGCGTACGGCGCGCCGGGTCGAGCCCGATCCGGCGTGGGCCACGGCGTGCGCCGGACGCTACGAGCGCTTCCGCGAGCTCGTCGGCTGACGGTCGCGATGCCCGCCACTCGGCCTTCTGGGTCGACGAACGAGTGCTATCGCACTCTTGCGACGACCCAGAACGGCTGGGCCGCCGCGTAGGCTCTCGCCGATGGCG